>NZ_OMWA01000014.1 GCF_900314615.1 uncultured Methanobrevibacter sp.
AAAAAAACTACGAAAATCACATTCAAAATAAGTACGCCCAACTTGCAATTCATCCACAACCTAAAAGAGGTCGTGGTATTCTTGCATTATTAAGATAAAGTATTATGAATTCAATACGGGAGTAATACTTTAGCATGCAAAATTATGAAAAATTTCTGATTTAAAAAAAAATTAGTTTCTGTTTGCGAATTTTAGAAACTTTTCCTTAGCTTCTTCTATTGTCAGCGGATAATCCCCTTCCATATCAAAGCCTTCAGCTTCAATCTGCTGGAACAGTTCAGTGACAATAGGTACTTTTAAATTAGCTTTTTCGAGAATTTCAGGCTGTGCAAAAATCTCTTTAGGAGTTCCTTCAGCAATCAATAAACCGTCCACCAGTACAAAAACACGATTAGCATAATTAGGAACTAGGTCAACCTCATGTGTTGATATGATAATTGTAATACCTTCGCTGTTGAGTTCTCTCAATAATTTTGTTAAATTTGTAACACCCTGAGGGTCTAATCCTGCTGTAGGTTCATCCAAAACCATTATTTCAGGTTTCATAGCTAGGATTCCTGCAATTGCAACCCTTTTCTTTTGACCTCCGCTTAAATGATGCGGCGCTTTCTTTTCAAAACCTGTCATTCCAACACGGGCAAGTGCCTCTTCAACCCTGTCCTGGACTTCCTCCATAGGCAATCCCAGGTTTAAAGGTCCGAAAGCAACATCTTCTTCCACTGTTGGAGCAAATATCTGGTCGTCAGGATTTTGAAATACAATTCCAACTTTCTGTCTGAATTTAAGCAGAGATTTTTTATCATATTTCAGCTCTTCCCCATCAATGAATACCTGACCTTCATCAGGTTCATAGATACCGTTCAAATGCAAAAACAAAGTTGATTTTCCGGCACCGTTTTTTCCTAAAAGTGAAACCATCTCACCTTTTTCCACTTTTAGACTAACGCCTTTAAGCGCATGATAATCAGAATTATATGAATATTTTAAATTTTTAACTTCTATCATGTTATTCCTCCTTTTTTCTTGGTACGTAAACAGGAAGCTCTCCGGTATATCCTCTAGAATCTAGAGAATGCTGAAGTGTTTCACTTTTATCAAGAGACCTTAGAAATATTGTACTTGCAAGTGCACCCAGAGATTTGAAGGATCCCCAGTATGAAGAGTATCCAAGACGTGTATCCTGTGCCTTTTGCATAGTGTCAATTTCATTTAAGAATATAAATATTGAATTGTACATCAGAAGTGCAATTTCAATTACTACTTTCGGAACTTTTAAATTGCCCAAACAATGCAATATTTTAGCAATTGGTGTTGTTAGAGATAAAAAACCAAGTATCGGCAGACATCCGACTACTCTAAAGAATGTATATATTCCGTAGTGCAGTGAATCGGTTGTAACAACAATACCAAAAATACCTGTTTCATAAATAACTTCCCCCTTTCCGAAGAAGAATATCAGAAATAGACATGTTAAAACCACAAAGGTCATTGGAATGGATAAGAATTTTAAATATGACCTGAAATTTATTTTAGCGATTGCTAAAATTACAATTGACATTACAATGAAGATAAATATGTCAAAATATAGATTATCTAAAGCTAATGTTAATATTAACAGGAAAATTGTTAAAAACAACTTAAAATAAGGATTGGTTTCTGTTAATTCATTATGATGTGCAATATAATCCATATCAAATTTCATAAAATCACTAAAAAAAAGAAAATAATAAAGAAGATTTATTCTTCTTTACCCTGTCCTCTCCAGTAACCGAAGAAGTAACCGATAATGATTGCTCCTATAGCTGCTTGAAGAGCGAATAATAAACTTTCAATTTCTCCACTTGGAGGTTCCCATATAGAGGAGAACCATGGTTCAAAATGAGTTGCTTCAATAGCTTCACTAGCTGCATCGTCTGAACCGCCGAAGTATCCGTCATCTTCCCCATGACCATTAAAGATTACTAATGGTGCAATGAAAATGATTGCGCAGATAATTGCTAAAATAATTAAAGTTGATGTTTTCATTTAAATCACCTTATGCTTCATTAGGAGCTAATGCATTAAGTTTATCTAATAATTTAGGTTTGTAAGCTTTTAATCTGTCCCAGATAATTACTGTTAAGATACCTTCACCAATAGCTAATGGAATTTGAGTAACTGCAAAGATAATTAAGAAGTTAGTTAATGCTCCACCGAATGTTGGTGCAGGAAATGCAAAAGCTAACTGGAATGAAGTAGCTACGTAAGTTAATAAGTCACCTAAGAATGCTGCAAAGAATATTGCAATAGTTGATGAAATATTTGCTTTTGTTAAACCTTTATAAACTGCCCAAGCTACAAGAGGTCCTACAATACCCATTGAAACAATATTTGCACCTAAAGTGGTTAATCCACCGTGTGCGAGTAAAAGAGCTTGGAAAATAAGTACAATAGTTGCTAATACTGCGGTTACAGCAGGTCCGAATAATGCTGCACCTAATCCGTTACCACAAGGGTGAGAACAGCTTCCAGTAACAGAAGGTAGTTTCAAAGATGATAAGACGAACATGAATGCTCCACTTACAGCGAGTAACGCTTTGGATTCAGGTGTTTCATCTACAATTTTTTTAATTTGATAAATACCAACGGCTACAAATATGATTGCTACAACAAACCATATTATACACCATGTTAATGGTAAATATCCTTCCATAATATGCATAAATAATTTCCTCCAAATTAATAATCAATAATATTTGATTAAATTGTCAATAAAAATTTAAATTAAAGTTAAAATTTATTAAAGTTTTATTGATAATGATAATATATAAGTTATTATATATAAATATTATTAGTAATGTACTAAACATTTTTTAGGTAAACCTAATTTATTTAAATAACAAATTAACAAAGATGATACTATGGATATAAAAAATAACCTCATATTGGCACTCGACGTTATGAGTGAAAGTGAAGCGATTGACATTTGCAGATCAGTTGCAGAACATATCGACACAATAAAAATCGGATATCCTCTAGCGCTTGCAGAAGGCCTTGAAATAATCGGCAAAATCAAGGATGCCTTTTGTGTTAAAGTCATATGCGACTTCAAGGTAGCCGATATCGATGCTACAAACTCCAAAATATGTGAAGAGACATTTAAAGCAGGGGCAGATGCAATAATATGCCACGGTTTTGTCGGCCGTGACAGCGTCCAGGCATGTCTTGATGTAGCAGACAAATATGGAAAAGAGCTGTTTCTGCTTACTGAAATGTCACACCCAGGGGCAAAAATGTTTTTACAGAAAAATGCAGATGCAATAGCTCAGATGGGAGTGGATATGGGAATCCGAAACTATGTTGCACCGGCTACAAGACTTGATCGTTTATCAGACATAAGAAACATCGTAGGTGATGACGCATATATAATCTCACCAGGCGTGGGAAAGCAGGGCGGAGACGGCAAAAAGACTCTTGAATTCTCCAATGCAATAATTGTCGGAAGAAGCATTTACGAATCAGACAATCCGAAACTTGCATGTGAAGAATTAATCAATTCAATTAAATAAAATGTAAAATTATTTTAATAAAAAAATATAAAAATATCAATGTTCTTATTATCCTTGAACAGAACAACTAAAAAAGAGGTGAAAAACATGGCATCTGAAGTTACCAAATTAATTATGGAAACCATTTTAGGTTTAATTACTACTGCATTTGCATTCGTTGCAGGTTTAGCATGGAATGATGCAATCCAAAAATTAATTGAACATTTCATTGGAGCTGGAGACGCACTTCCAAGTTTATTCATTTACGCAATTGTTGTAACTATTGTAGCAGTACTTGTAACCGTAATACTCGCAAGAGTAGCTGGTAAAATGGGTATTGAACTCAACGAATAAGAAAAATAGAAAGGAATTAATAATTCCTTTTTTTAACTCTTTTTTTAATTTAACTTTTCAAAAGAAATTTCTGCCATTGTATATGCGACGTCAAATAGGATAAAGCATACGAATATCCAGATATTGAATACACCGCAAACCGCAAGCAATAATACTGCAATTTTTAAAACAAATCTGTATTCGAAAAACAGATTGAGAAACCTATTGTCAGTCACTGTAGATATCAGTTCATGGCCGACTTCATCACCTAAAGCAGCGAAAATACAAATTAGTAAAACCACTAAACTTAACTGTGGAATGCCGAAAATCAATAGTAACACTATAAAAATGACCAATGTAAGTATGTGATGAATACCATCCACTTTCAGGGCCAGAATATTACCAATAGGGATAGCTATAAAAAGATATGCAGCCTCAGCATTATATATTGCAGCTACAGCAGATGCTATAGCGCATAAAACTCCAAAAATACTTGCGTAAAACAGATTTCCATTAATATCAAACAAATCGTCTGAATATTTCATGAAAAATCCGGATAATATAAATAATATCGCTAAAATTATATAACTCATTTCTTAATCACTTCCAATTCTATCTAAAGCTGCTGCATAAATAAGCGGGAAAATTACAGTTACATCACCAACGACGCTGGCCAGACTGGATCCGCATCTTGCCTTTGCCCATGATTTAGCTTCCTCAAGAGGTGCACCACCCAGACTGCCCGCTTCAGGCCTGTCCATTGTAATCTGAATAGCTGCATCCAATCCTCCTTTAATAACATTGGAAGCCAGTGTATAATGTTTTGTGAGACCTCCTCCTAAAAGGATGGCACCCACTTTTTCCGCTTCAAATACTATATCTGAGAGATAGTGCATATCTGCCACTGCATCAACGACAAAATCATGGTCCTGTGAAAATATCCACAATTGCAGACCGATCATTGAATCAATAAGACCCGGTGCAAATATCGGAATGTTGTTTCTTGCAGCTTGTGCAACGAACGAATTTTCATCTTCAACAAGAAGACCTATCTCATAAAGCAGTTCCTGAATTGAAAGTGTTTTTTTGTCTTTTGAAATTTTTTCAAAAATTTTGATTATTTCAGTTTCAAATATAGTGAAATCATCAGAACCGACATTGATATCAGCAATTCTGCCGATTCCTTCCTGATTCAACTCTTCATCATCTTTTCCTTCATGGCGATAATGGGATCCTCCGAATGCTTCGACCAAATCGTGAGTAATGTTTGCACCGCTTGATACAATCAAATCAACATGGCCTTCACTAATCATCCGGGTTATGATATTCCTCATTCCTCCCGGAATCAAAGGACCTCCAAGACTCATGAATACTCTCATTTCTTCATCATTTATCATGTCTGTCAGGATATTGCATGCACGGGCCACTCTGCCGGCGCCCAATACACCTGACTGGTCAAATTGATTTATCAAATCAATTATTTTCATATCTTTATCAACGTTAATCTGTGAAACTCTCATTAAATCACTTAATTTGTAATAATTGGGAATTGTTTTAAATTGGTTATACTATCTATCAAATCAGTTCTTGTTACAATTCCAAGTAAAACCTGATTGTTGTCTGCTATTATTAATCTTGAGATTGATTTTTTAAGCATTACTTCAATGGCGTTTGCTATTTTCATGTCTTCATTGACAATGACTACATTTGTTGACATGAGCTCTCCTACAGTCAGGTGCTCCTTATCATCAGCAATTGCCTGAACAAGGTCTGTCAATGTAAATACGCCAACCACTTTACCGTCCTTAATAACTGGAGCTCCGTCAATTTCACATGAAGCAAGTTTTTTGCATGCTTCCTTTACAGAGCAGTCCATAGCAAATGATATGACTTCTTTGCTTGCAATGTCTCCCACGGTATTTTTAGGAATGCTTCTTATTGTAGTGGTGTCAACGAGAAGAATATTGTCCATATCATCACGGCCTACAATTTTTCCCATAACTCCAAGATTATTAACAGGAGTAGGACCTATTCTTACTGTGTCTCCAAGATTTAAATCTTTTATGCTTCCTAAAACTTTGATTGCAGCTTCGCATTCTGTCGGCTGCGGAACACTGGTGAATTCTATACGTGCGACAGAGACATCCTCTATTCTTTCGCCGTTTTTGTATATCGGTACTTTTGAATCCTGATCAGATACTGAAATGTTTAGAGAATGATAGGCTTCAATTGTTGGCTTGTACCCTCCTCTCGGACCAGGCACTCCTTTTACTAAACTTAAACTTCTTAATGACTGCATCTGGTTACGTATTGTTCCAGGATTCCTATTCATAACCTCAGCAATATCTTCTCCCTTAATAGATTTGCCGTTTGATGACTGGTACAAATTTATCAAGGTTTGTAAAATTTCCTTTTGAACAGATGTTAACATGTTTATTCCCCATCTACTAAATAATATATTAATTTATGTAAAAACTATCTTATAAATGTTAATGATAAATCATGATATTTTAGTTATAGTATTACAAAAAATAAACAAATTATAATCAATATTGAAAAAAATAAACAAAATTCAAGTAAAAAAAATAAGAAAAGAAATGATTATTCTATAAGCTGTTTTAAATCATTTCTGATGATTGAAGTTGCATCAAATCCTTTGATGGCATCTACCATTTCAGGGAATTTTGATTTAGGAATCAGTACGTTGACCTGTGAGAAATCAGAACCCGGAGTGATTGTAGGCTCATCAGCACACAGCTTGTTTTCAATCAAATAATTGGTAACACTTTCAATTTTGCTGTTTGCAATGTTGAACTTAACATCAAAAAATTTTTTAGCAGTAATTGCACCGAAAAGCTGTTTGAAAATCATCTCTGCCTTTTCCATTTTCTCACCAGTGCAGCTTACGCCTGCATAAAGACCTGCTGAAGAATGCAAGATTGTTTCAATTTCTTTCAAGCCTGCTTTTCTTAAGCTGCTTCCGGTTTGAGTATTGTCAACAATCAAATCAGCTCCTTTTGCAATGTAAACTTCAGTTGCACCGTCGGAGTTAATGACCTGAACCATTTCATTGTCACCGTCAGTAAGACCTCTGACCTGAACAAACGGCACCGCATCACCATAGAGTTCCTGATAGACTTCATTTTCCATAATGAATTTTCTGGTTAAATTAGGATACTCTGTAAAGCACAATATTGGAGTTTTTCTGTCCTTGTTTGCTCTAAATAAATCAGATAAACTGTTATAAGGAGAATCATTCGGTACCGCTACAATCAATCTGGTCTGACCGTAATCCAGATCTCCGATTTTTACAGTTTTAGTTGGTCTCAGTACGGATTCTTCCTTAATCCAGTCTTCACCGACAATTGCTATATCCACCATTCCACGATTCAGCTCAACAGGAGTTGACTGAGGGCGGGTCAAATACGCTACAATGTCTTCATCATTCAGTATGTCAATTTCGTAAGATTCATTGCCCGGTTCGTATCCTCGAACCTCATAACCTGCATCAACAAATAACTGATGTGTATTTCCTCTGTTAACATTATTTAAACTTCCTTTCGGAAGGCCTAAGATAATTTTTTCATTCATAATAATACCTATAATAAGATTATTGGTTAAATTATATAAGTTTGATGTAAAAAAAAGAAGTTAGTTGTGATATGGTTCACAACTTTGTCTATTTAATGAATGTTTATGAGCATGCATATGCTTAATTCCATTATCCGTTACAATTTCATCGATAATTTCCACATTTTCATGGGAGTGTGAATGTTCTCCGTCATTGTGGAAGTGATAATGTGAATGTTCAACGTTTTCAGTGTCTATTTTTTTGATTGAATCATCGAAATGCCTGTCATAAAGCAATGCCGCATTTAAAACTACAAGGCATGACCCTGCATTGTGCACAATAGCTCCTGTAACAGGATTCAGTAATCCTAAAACAGAACATATTATTGCAACTGCATTGATTGTCATTGAAATTGCAATGTTTGCCTTTATAGTAAACAATGTGGAATTTGACAGTTTTTTAAGATATGGGATTTTTCCGATATCATCACCTAAAAGCGCAATGTCTGCTGCTTCAATGGCCACATCACTTCCAACAGATCCCATTGCAACGCTGACATCAGCAGTTTTGAGTGCGGGAGCGTCATTTACTCCATCCCCTATCATACAAACCTGTCTTCCTTCATTTTTGAATTTTTCAATCCAGGACAGTTTCTCTTCTGGAAGGAGATTGCCGTAAACCTTGCCAATTCCGACCTTTGATGCAAAATAATTAGCGGTTTCTGTGTTATCTCCGGTAAGCAATACGGTTTCAGTTCCAAGGTCATGAAGACTGTCAATCATGCCTTTTGAATCTTCACGTATTACATCAGACAATCCAATCAGTCCTACAACTTCACCGTCGAGTGCAACAATGATTGAAGCCTTACCTTCATTTTTAAGTTTGTTCAGCTGATTGTCAACATCAACATCAATATTATTTTCAGCTAAGAATTTGGAGTTTCCTGCATATACATTACCAAAAGAATTTATGCATGTTACACCTTTACCAGGATACATTTTAAATTCCTTTGGCTCTTCAATATCAACTTCAGCTTCTTTTGCATTGTTTACAATGGCTTTAGCTAATGGATGTTCGCTTAATTTCTCACATGACGCAGTCATCTTAAGCAAATCCATCTGACTTAAATCGGCTTTAATCGGGATAACATCAGAAACCTCTAAATTACCGTAAGTTAATGTTCCTGTTTTATCAAACACTAATGTATTTAAACCGCCTAAAGTTTCAAGCGCTTCACCTGACTTGATTAGAACACCATATTTTGTTGCCTGACCTATTGCAGCCATTATTGCTGTTGGTGTTGCAAGTATCAGTGCACATGGACAGAATACGACTAAAACTGTCACTCCTCTTTCTATGTTTCCAGTTACCAGCCATGCTGCGATTGCTATTATCAGTGCAACAGGAACCAGCCATGTTGCCCATTTGTCTGCAATTCTTTGTGTAGGTGCCTGTTTTTCATCAGCTGCCTTGACAAGATCAATAAGTTTTTGAAGTGATGAATTTTCACCTAAACTTGTTGCTTTTATGTCAATTGCGCCATACATGTTCATTGTACCGCAGAATACATCATCACCAACTTCCTTATCAATTGGCAAAGATTCCCCAGTCATGATTGACTGGTCAAGAGATGATGTACCTTTTATAATTTCACCGTCAACAGGTACGCTTTCACCGGGAAGAATTCTTAATGTATCACCTATTTTTATCTCATCCACTGATACAACTTCCTCAACACCATCAACTATTTTTCTTCCAGTTTGCGGAGTTAAATTGATTAAGTTTCTTAAACCTTTTTTAGCTCTTTCTACAGTCCAGTCCTCTAAAAGAGCTCCCAGTGCCATAATCCATGCCACTTCACCTGCCGCAAATATCTCACCTATGAAAAGTGATGCCACCATAGCTATTGCAATAAGCAGTGCTGATGAAATCCATTTTTCACGAACGAGTCTGGTCATCGCCAAAAGCAGCATTGGAATACCGCTTATTATTACTGTTCCCCATGCAGGGTTTAAATAAGTTGGAGTATTTATTCCAAAAATCATAAAAATAACTGCTATAAGTAAAAAAATACCTGAAATAATGGTCATTTTTAATCCGAATAGGAAATCAGTTATTTCATCTATCACACTAAACACCTCTAAGTATTACTTTTTTTGAATTTATTTAAATACTCAGTATTACTCAAAATTTTTTCAATGAAAATCCCATTTTTGAAATCCATTGCAAAAACAAATATAGTAAGTACCAACAGCCAAAAAGTATTACTTTTTTGAATTTATTTAAATACTCAGTATTACCGAAAATATATATGTCACCCGAATAATATAAATGTTATTACTTTTTTGAAATTCATTTATATACTCAGTATTACTTTAAAAAAATTAGTGGAAAAATTCTCTAAAAAATTAAGTTAAAAAAAATAGGTGAATAGAAAATATTCTATTCTTCTTCAATCTTTTTGAAATTCTGACACTGCTTAACATCCAAAAGCAGATGTTCATGCATTTTACATACAATCTTATATTTGTTTCTTAGCTCAAGATACTGACATTCATCACAAATCATAATATCTACCCTATTTCATAGCCAAATCCATTATGCTGAACGGATCGCCTTCTTTTCTAGGAGCCTGACCACCCATTCCAAAAGCGGATTTGGCGAATTCCTTATTCATTCTTTTTGAAACTTCACCGAATATCATTTTATATGCTGTACATTGAGGGTCAACTGCCTTAGGTGTTTGATATGCAACAATAGCATTGTAAGGACATCCTCCTTCACAATATTTAACATATCTGCATTTTTTGCAGTTTTCATCAACATACTCTCTGAATTCCATAAGCTTTGCCCATGCAGATGATGCTTTTAAATCATCAAAGCTTGGATTATCAGATACGTTGCCTAAAACATACTCAGGCATTCCAACAAACCTGTAGCACGGATATATTGAACCGTCTGAACCTACAGCAAGGGTTGTTCCGATGCAGTCTGCAAAGGTGCATAATGTTCCTCTTCTTCTAAGTGAACTTTTACAGATATGGTCCAGATCCATAACAGTGAATTTATCCAAATCATAAAGGTATTTGTCAAGCCAGTCTATAAGAAGTTTCCCATGTTCCTCCTGGTCAAGTGCCCACGGATCAGCATTGTCTCCACGAAGAGACGGCAAAGCCGCATGAATTTTAAGATTCAGTTTCTGGCTTTTAAAGAAATCATACAGTTCATCTGAAAAATCTTTGGAGTAATCAGTTACGGTTAAAACAAAGTTGATTATCAGGCCTTTGCTTTTGGCAAGTTCCACTTTACCCATGGTCCTGTCAAAGTAACCTTCTCCTCTTTGATAATCGTTGATTTCCTTTGGCCCGTCAATACTTGTACTAACTACAACATTGTACTTTACAAACAAATCGATTAACTCATCACTTAGAAGCCAGATGTTGCTTTGAAGAGAAAATCCATCAAGATTTTCCAATTTTGAAAGCTTTTCCAATGCATATTCATAAAAGTCATAACCTGCAAGAAGAGGTTCGCCTCCGTGGAAAGTGAAATGGACTTTATCATCTCTAAAATCACCCAGCCATGTTATAATCTGGTCGATGATTTCAACATCCATCATTTCCTTTTTGTTTTCAGATCCCCAACAGTATTTGCAGTTTGACGGACAGTTTAATGTCGGAATAATCATTACATGAAATGTCATTTTAACCGTAGACTTTATTTAATTCATTCAACAGTTTCTTTTTGTCATCTTCGTCCATGCTGTCGTTTACAAAGAAAATATATCCGCAGTCTTCACATTGGACTGCATCCATTTCTGCATGAGCCCTGTGATTATCCAATAATTTTCTTTTAGCGATTTTATCTTTTGAACCACATTTTGGACATGGTGCCAATAATTCTTCAAGTTTCATTTTTTCACCTTAGTTAATATTTTCTGTTTTAAAAGTATATAAGATTATACATAACCAAAAAGTTTAAATAAGATGGTTAAATGACGACAATTTTACGAAGTGGCTTCAACAAGCTTTAAATAAGATAATATTTAATATAAATTATTAAATTAAAAATTAAAGTGATTAAAATGCCATATGACTTCTATGACTTCTTCATTAAGCAGAGAAATAACAAGAATTTTACTGAAGTATCAAATATTGTCCGCCAGAAACTATGGCGTGAGACATATGACGTTATCGAATCCCAGGAATGGGAAGAAATAACAGACAAAATAAGAAAAGGTTAACGGTTTAATAGTTTAACGAAGAATCTGTATACCGGAAAACCGATATTTCTTATAAACATCAGGAAATATTTCATTGCCGGTAATTCATATTCTTTTTTAACCTTTTTAAGCTCGGAAATGATATCAAGTTTTTGAGGGCATTTCCTTAAACACTTACCGCAGCCGTTACAGAGACCTGCATAAGCCGGTTTTCCCATGACTCCACCAACATACTGATAATAATCCAGAAATGCAGGATTCATAAAGCCTTTGTGACCAAATAGATATTTTTCATTATATATCTTCAGACATTCAGGAATGTTTACTCCCTGAGGGCACGGCATGCAGTATCCGCATGTTGAACAGTTGATTTTAAGGGATTCCTTCATGACCCTTTTGACAAGCTCAACAGTTTCAAGCTCCCCGAAAGTCATTGACATAGGCTCTGTCCGGTTGGAAATGGAAATGTTGTCATCAATCTGTTCAAATGAGTTCATGCCTGAAAATACGCAGGTTACATTTCTATTATTTAAAACCCACTGAAGGGCCCATTGGGCAGTTGTCTTATCAGAATCTGCCTTTTTAAATATCTCTTCAGCATCCTTAGGCATATTTCCCGCAAGAATTCCTCCTTTAAGAGGTTCCATTACAAAAACGCCCATTCCTTTGGAAGCGGCATATTCTATTCCCTCAACGCTTGCCTGAACATTTTCATCAAAATAGTTGTACTGAACCATGACCACATCCCAGTCATAGCCGTCAATGAGCAAATCAAACTCTTCTTTGGCCCCATGGTATGAAAAACCTACATATTTGATTTTGCCGTCACGTTGAGCCTGATTTAAAAATTCAAACAAACCTTTTTTAATCAGACGATTAACAGATTTTAAATCAACAGAATGAACCAGATAAAAATCAATGCAATCCCTTTGCAGTCTTTTTAACTGTTCATCTAAAAAATAGTCCATATCTTCGCGTTTTCTAACATTGATAGATGGCAATTTTGTACATATCCTAACCTTATCCCTATATTCCCCCTGAAGAATTTCTCCAAGGAACTTTTCACTGTCTCCATAAAGATAAGCCGTATCTATAAAATTTATACCATTATCAATAGCATAATAAATTTGCTCTTTAGCCAAATCACGATCAATCTTTCCGTTTTTCAATGGAAGCCTCATTGCACCGAAACCAAGCTGGGAGACTTCAACTCCTATTTTTTTGATTAATCGATTTTGCATAATATCACAAATTTAAAAAAAAAGGGAAATTATTCATATTCTTTGATAATTTCCTTCATATATTCAATCAAATCATCTTTGGATTCATCATCATCCATTGCAAATTCAATTGAAGTTTTAAGCCATTCGAAACGATTTCCTATATCATAGGTTTTTCCTTCGAATGTTACGCCGTAAATTGCATCCAATTTCTGAAGGGCATCTGTAAGCTGGATTTCTCCACCTACTCCAGGAACAGTTTCATCTATTTTATCAAAGATATCAGGAGTCAATACATAACGGCCCATAATAGCCAGATTGGATGGAGCCTGATGAGCCAGTGGCTTTTCAACAAGCTTTTCAATATTGTAAACGTTATTTTCCACTTCAGTTCCTTTGATAATTCCATATCTTTCTACTTTTTCTTTAGGAACTGCTTCAAGTGAGATTGCAGATGCATTATATTTTTCATAAACATCAATAAGCTGTTTAGTACAAGGGGTTGGTCCTTTAGTAATTGAATCTCCTAAAAGAACTGCGAATGCTTCACCGCCGATATGCTTTTTAGCACAGTTAATTGCATCACCTAAGCCGTTCTGTTCTTTTTGTCTTACATAGCATATATCTGCCAAATCAGTGATTGCACGAACCTGTCTTAAGCGGTCATCTTTTCCTGCACTTTGCAGAGTCTGTTCAAGTTCAAATGATTTGTCGAAGTGATCTTCAATAGATCTTTTGTTTCTACCTGTTACGATTAAAATATCATCGATTCCGGATGCTACTGCCTCTTCAATAACATACTGGATGGTTGGTTTATCATAAACCGGCAACATTTCCTTAGGTTGCGCTTTAGTAGCAGGTAAAAATCTTGTACCAAAACCTGCTGCTGGAATTACAGCTTTCATAATTTATCACCATAAATTTTTTTATTTAAATAAAATTTTAAATTTATTAATATAAATAGATAACTAGTTTTTCAATATTAAATAGCTAAAAAAAGTTTTAAAAATTGAATAAGGACAAATTTGAAAAACAAATTTTGAGACATCCTTACTCAACTGAAATAATTAGCATTCCTATGACAGTACATCACATGATGCTAATAATTAATTTAAACAAAATAATATATAAAACTTTCTAATTTTCATCCATTATAAAATTAAATCAATTTTTCAAGGTAATACAATATTATAAGTTCAAATAAATAGTGATTTTAAAAAATAACTAAATATAAATAGAATTTCAAATAAACAAGATATTCTAAAATGCCAATATAATTCAATGAAAATAATTAGTGATTTATATGGGATTTTGTAAAAAAATTTTGTATAATATTCTTACCAATTTTGGAGGAATTGTCCTTGACAGTTGAAAATATAGTGCTCATCATAGCTTATTTTGCCATGGCGAGCTACTATATCTTGTTAGGCATTAATTTATTAATATATTAACAAGTTATGAAGTCGAAAAAGAAGAATAGTTTGGATTATCCTAAATTTTCTAATTTGATGATTTGAGAATTCAAATGACAATTAGCTTTAATAGGCATTTTATATCTTCTTTTTTTACTCATAATAATTTTTAACCACCATTCACCTTTTAACAGTAATTTTATTAGAGTTTGTCAAACCTCCGAATGAAGTTTTAATAGTATATTTACCAACTTTAAGATTTTTAGGCAATTTAAATGTTACAATACCTTTTTTATCAGTTTTAATCTTATAGGTTTTGCCTTTGAAATTGATTTTGACAACCTTTTTGGCAAAAACCTTACCGTTGGATTTAAGGACTTTAACTTTAAAGCTGGCAGTTTTTTTAGCTTTTTTAGACATGTTTTTAGTTATCAGAGTTGTTTTAACAGTGATCTTATCTTTGACTTTAACGCTGTCATATTGAGTAGTTATAGTGTATTTTCCAGGTTTTTTATTGATTTTTAAAGTCGCATATCCTTTTTTATCGGTTTTAACAGAATATGTTTTCTTATCAATTGTGAATTTGACATATTTTCCGACAGCCAGCTTGCCGTCTGCACCATATACACGTACTTTAAAGTCTTTGGATTGCTTGTAGTATTTTGTCAAGTCTTTTGATACAATTTTGGTTTTTGGAATTATTTTAACTTCCATTTTACCGTTTTCAAATGTGAGTTTCACAAACCCGTCCCTGTCAGCTTTTACTGTGAGATTTCCGGGAATATTCAAAGCTGTGAAATTGGAAATGTTTCCGTCATTTTCAATAAGAAGAGTGTTACATGTAACTTTAATAATATCTCCTTTTTTGACGAAATCATTATTGCATGTTGCATTAAGGACAATCCAGTTGTTTAAGCTATTGATTTTATCAATCTGTTTATTCGGCAATATGTCTCCCCAGAAATTGTAGTCTGCAACCACATTTCCTGAATACGGATAAAGAGGACTTCCACCGCCAGAATTTAATAAAAATGAATATTTTATTGTTCCATTCTCTCCAAACCACATTATATCTCTTCCAAATATATCTCCGGAATTGACGAATTTGGAATACAATATTGTACCGTTGTCTGCCAACCAGCAGATTGCAGCTCCTCCCCAGGCATTATTATTTAAAAATTGACTTTCGAAAATATTACCTGAATCTCCTCTCCAGCAGATTGCTCCACCATAGTTTGGATATCCTACTCCGTTATTTTTAAAGACACATTTGCTGACTGTACCGTTGGTAGCATTCCAGACAATAGCTCCGCCTTCATTGACTTTGGCACCCATTGGTCTGATTCTTACAGTATGCCAGACGTTTCCGTTTTCATCAACCCATGTTTCTTCCTTGTCAAATGGATCATCTTCAATTCCGCTTCCCCTGTTATTTGTAAAGTTACAGTTTTCAACTACTCCGTTTGCTCCGTTCCAGTAGATTGCTCCACCGCCCGCATCATTTGAGAAGTATCTTCCATATGCATTTCCGTTAATGAAATTGATATTTCTGATAGTGACGTTATCTGCAGTGACATTGAACATTCTTGACAGCTTGTTTCCATCCAGAGTATGGCCTGCACCGTCAATGGTTATAGGTTTTGAGATTAATATTCCCTTATTTGAGCCATTTACAAATTTGTAATCGTCATCCAGTACTAAAATTCCGCCTTCAGGAGTGTTATTGACCAATAATTCCAAATCAGCAAAAGTATTTAATGGTGCGAATTTGACACAGGAGAAATCGACATCATACCATGATTCAATTAATGATTCATTTTCAATGAAGACCTCTGTTAAAGTCATGTTTCGGGAATTCAGGAACAAATCATTTTGATTGTTTTCAATGAATTTGGAGTTTATAAGCTGTCCTCCATCGCCGTTCCATGCAATTGCTCCGCCGGTGTGACCTGCTTTGTTATTTTTGAATTTGGAATTGGAGACACTGATATTGTTTCCCCATGAAACTGTTATAGCACCTCCGGTAAAATCAGCAGAATTATCGCAGAAATTGCAATTGTCAACAGAGATATCATTTCCACATAAATACAGTGCTCCAGCTTCGCTGTTGACTGTCATGATGTGAAGCTGTCTTGGATCATATCCGTCCCCATCAGTCAAACTAACATCGGCTGCAGTTTTTACAGTATTGTTTTTGAAATTGCAATTTGAAATACATCCATAATCACCCCTCCAAAGGACTGCTCCTCCGGCAGATGACGCTGCATTGTCTGTGAAATTGCAGTTAAGCAATACTCCATTGTTTCCCCACCAGGAAATTACACCACCTGCAAGGCCGGTTGTTTTACCGTTGACAAAATTGACGTTTTTGATTGTAACGTTATCTGCCTTAACCCAGAAAACCCTTTCAACATCAGATGCATCTATTGTATGACCATTACCGTCGATTGTAATGGAATTATTGATAATAATATGTTTTTGAGAAGTGTTTATGCTTTGATAGTTATTATCTAAGTTAACAACATCCCCATCATTTGTAAGATTGATTTTGTTTGCCAAATCATCAATATGGGACTCACTGACTGTCTGATTATCAAGTGCACTGACGCCTGAAATTGATAAACAGATTAAAGCAATTACTGTTAAAATAAAAATAAATTTTTTCAAAAAATAAAACCTCCTTTAAAATCAGTTAAATGTATGTTAAAAGAATAAGTTATATTTTTTGATAGTAGTGCGGGGGACGGGACTTGAACCCGCGAAGGGACTAACCCACTAGGCCCTCAACCTAGCGCCTTTGACCGCTCGACCACCCCCGCTATAAAACAAAAGTAGTTATTAATGAATATATTTTTCAAGTTATATATACTTAACTATTTTTCACATGTTTTTATAGTAACTTCCATGATTTTTTCATTTTTTAAATCTTCAATAAGTTTAGTGTCAAGGTCACGTGCAGCCTTATCGGAATTTACCATCAGAGTCCTTGGACATGTAAAATCGCTTTTTCTAATAACAATATCTGTGGGATGTGTCAGACTCAAGTCCTCATGACCATAGCCTACAATTTCATCATATCCGTTTTCAGTTTTAAGTTCAACGATTATTTTTGTGTTGGAATCAGCAATCTGATCCTTTAAATCCTGTGGAAAGTCCAGCATGGTCTTATCCATATCCACTCCAACAATGCAGTCCCCGCTAGGAGTCAAATACTGATCTTTTGTTATCTCAAATGTAGACTTATGTCTTGAAGTAACATTCTCATGACCCTTAGCTAGAATTTTAAAAATCATAAATAATAATTTGTAGCGAAAATTTATAAAATTATTGCTGAAAAGCATCAGGATTTTCTATATCATTTAATGAAAGAACTGCCCAATAATTTCAACAGTTGAGAGTATAAATATTAAAATAATAAATCGTTTTGATGATAAAATTAAAGTTGAATTAAAAAATCAGCAAATTAAATAAAGTAATCTACCATAAAAAAATAAAATAAAAGAAGTTTAGTTAAAAACTTCTATTTTTTGACAGTTATGGTATTTGTTATTGAAGTCTTGCCGTAAACTGACTTGATTTTATGTTTACCAACCTTTAAATTCATTTTGATAGTAACAGTAGCTATTCCTTTCTTATTTGTTTTGGCAATGTATTTCTTACCGTTGATTTTGAAGGTAATCTTTTTACCTTTAAGGACTTTGCCTGCACTGTTTACAAGTTTGGCACTGAATTTAGTGGTTTTGCTTTTCTTTTTAGAGATGTTTTTAGCAGACAATAGTTTTTTAACAGTAATCTTATTGGATACCTTAACTTTACCGTAGCTTGCAGTTACAGTGTATTTTTTAGCAGGCAGTTTAACAGCAAGTTTAGCATAACCGTTTTTATCTGTTTTGACTTTGTATGTCTTGCCGTTTACCTTGAATGTTACAGTCTTACCTGCACCGACAGGAGTTGCATTATCTGAATAGATTCTGACCTTGTAGTTTGTTTTAGCTCCATAATAGTTAGATACATCCTTATTTTCCATTATCCTGCTGTAGATTACAATTTTGTTGGATAATGACTCTCCGGTGGCCGGATTTTTACAGGAAATTGTGTATGTTCCGGGATTGATGTTGATGTTGATTCTTGCAATACCGTTCGGAAGTGTGGAAATGCTATATGATTTGGAACCAATCTTAAAGGTCACTTTTGCATTAGATAAAGCCTTACCTTTTGAATCAGTGAATATTGCAAAATACTGTGTAGCAGTACCATAGAGTTTTACGACATCCATTCCTTCAACGGTCGGCAGAACACTTACGCTGACATTAGCTGAAATGCTTCTGTATCTTTCGTTACTTGAGAATGTGATTTCAGCAATGTAGTCTCCGGAAGCAAGATTAATATCAGCATATGCAATACCTTTGCTGTTGGTTGTTACTTCATAGTGTTTTGAGGCAATTTTAACAGTTATATCCTGATTTGCAAATGGTTTTCCATTTGAATCTTTAAGAATTATTGCCATTTTATCGCTGCCCCCGTAATATTTTGTGAAATCGTTTGCAGTTAAATTAGCATCCAGATAACTTTCAACTACCCTAAAAATGCCGTTATAGCTGGCCGGAGTGTAGTTTTCATTTCCGTCATATGTTACAGTGTAGGTGTAGTTGCCTGCAGCCATTCTACCTAAAACCATAGACCCTACACCATTTTTAACATCAATATTATATGACCTTGTTCCGACTTTTAAAACAACTGTTGAATTTAAAGCTTCATCGTCATTTGAATACAATGTGATTCTGCACATTACTCTTTCTGTAATGGTGACATCATTGATTTCAACGTTCATGAGAGATTTTTTCTGAGTGACATTTAAAATAAATGTAGCATCAGATGAGTAATAGTTCTTATCACCTGCATATCTTGCAATGACCTCATATTCTCCAGTATCCATAGGAGCAATATACCATGTTGCAACGGAATCTGAAATCGCTTTGTTTCTTGGTGAGAAATAACCTGTCATACTGAATGATAAGCTTCCGGTAGCATTTGGACTTAAATCAGCATAGATTCTAATGTTTTCACCTAATGCAACTTCTTTTACATACATTGAGATTGTAGAATTTGCCTTATATACTGAAAATGAAGTTGAGTTTGAAGAGTCAATATAGTAATCATTTCCCAAATATTTTACAGTCAAATTGTAATTTCCAGCGTCAAGACCTTTGAAATTATAAACAGCCTTTCCGTTTGCAATTGTTACCTCTTTTGTTAAATCACCGATGATGAACTGAACAGTTCCTGTTGCATCACTGTTTAAATCAGCAGCAGCAATTAAATCATCAGCATAAGGTGCACTTTTAACGGATATGTTTAAATCGGATGCTTGTTCTTTAACATAAAATGAAACTTTTTGACTCACAGGATTGTAATTGCCGTCTCCACCATATGAAATATCAACTGAATAATTTCCTTCATTTAATTTGGACAAGTTCAATACAGCTTTGCCGTCAGTTATTTTTTCCTGATATGTTTTTGAGCCTACAACAAATGTTATAGTTCCAGTTGCATTTTTCAAACCGCCTACAGTGATAATCTGATCAACGTAAGGTGTAGCGGCAGGAATGTCAACTATTAAATCCAAATCGGATTTTGAAACTTCAAATGTGTTTGATTGAGTAATATTTATCAAATCGTTAAAGTAAACTGCTTTTACAGTGTATTTACCGGCTTTTAAACCTGAAAGATCATATTGTGCTTTTGAATCTGTTATATCACATATTACTTCAAGATTGTTTTCTATAATGAATCTGACTTTTCCTTCAATTCCTTTTGCAAATTCAGCTTTGATAATCTCAATATCACCATATGAAATGTTGTCTGCTGTCAGATTGAAGTTAACGTCATTTACTTTTATTGTATTTGAAATTGTTGAGTTTTTATAGGTTACTGTGATATTATAAGTGCCTGAAGGCAGGTTCAATTTGAAATAACCGTACCCGTCATCGTTGGTAGTAATGTTGAATACCTCTCCGTTGAAGCTGACTGAAACCTCTCTGTTAGGCATTGGAATACCGGTCAGTTCAATTAATCTGATTGAATAGTTAAAGTCATTATATTGATATCCTGTTGAGTTTTCACCGATGAATACAAACTCATCGTCAATTCCCAAAGTTGTATTCCAGGTTGCGCCTTCATATTTTTCATTCCCTTCATAAAATACGAAGATATAATTTGTTCCCTTGTCAAATGTGACTTTAAACTCGCAGGATCCTTTGGTCAGATTCAAATAATAAACATTATAGTTTACGTAAACGCCAACAACACCGCTGCAGGTATTTGGAGTGGTTTTAACAGTAATTGTACCATTCAAATCATTTTCATTTTGATGAACGTCAACTGTTAAAGAGGAAGGTGTTTTCAATACATTGAATGAAGTTGAAACATTTACAGGATAATATCTCAAATCTCCTTCAAATATTAAAGTAACGTTATACTGTCCTCCCGCCAGGTTGGATAATGTAATGTTTGTGACAGTATCATCAATGAATATTTCATTGCTCTCTCCGTTGATTATCAGTGTCGCTTCACCCCTGAGAGTTGCAGGACTGACTGAAACTGTTACAGTGGCATTTTCACCGACATGAATATCACCGGCAGTTATGTTGATTTCTGTTTCATATCTTGTTACATTTAAAACAGCGCTGGCCTTTTTGGAGTAATAGTAATTTGTTTCAGCAAATTCAAGAGTTATGTTGTACTGGCCTTCAGCAAAGTTGTTTAAGGCAATGCTGGTATTTCCGTTATATAAATAAACAATCTTTTTCCTGACTCCGTCAATATATAGAATTGCCTGACCCTGAACTCCACTTGGAAGCAGAGTAGCTATTGCGGTTCCCCTCTGACCCACTTTGATTTCAGGAATTGTTAAAGCTAAATCTACTGACTGCTTTTGAATATGAACAGTAGTGTCATTGAATGCCTTGAAATAGTTTTCATCACCATCATAGATGATTTCCATTTTGTAGTCCTTTGGAATTAAACCTGATATTTCGCCTGATGCCCTGCCGTCAGTTAAATTGAGAATGTATGTTTTACCGTCAATCTTTAACAGAATATTTCCGGTTGGAATGCCGGTTGGTGAGATTACTTCTACGTCAACTGTTAAATTATCCCTGTAGGTGATGTTGTCTGAAACGTTGAACCGAATTTCTGTTAATACTTTTCCCACATCCACAAGTGCTCTCTGGGTGAAACCTTCCAAATCAACGTTAACTTCATACAGTCCTTTGTTTTGAGTATAATTGAAAATGAAATTGGCATTGCCGTTTACAAGCTGTTTTTTATAGGATGCCTGATTTGTGCTGAAAGTTACATTGAAATCCGGAAGCAGACTTATTTGAGCTATATTGTCTATATTGTTTGTTAGAAATGCTTTTAATGTAATGATTTGTGAAATATTTAATTTTGAATAGTCAGGAGTTACTTTAAACATTATCCATGAGCTGAACTCATCCACATTTACCCTTAATTCATCTTCATAAGGATTGTTGTTTGTATCCCACCAGTTATTTTCCAGAGATGTGATGTCTCCTCCGTTTACATAGACATCTCTTGATATATCGTCATGACAATAGTTATCTATAAATGCGTTATAAGTCAGATTAAGGTTTCCGTTAGTGTAGATATTAGGAGATCCTTTTGTTACACCACTTTCATAAACGGCAGTATTGTTTTTAAAGATATTCCCATACCCTGTCAGGAGTCCTGCGTTATATACTGCACCAAAAACTGTGTTGAAGTTTGACCTTCTGATTGAGTTGTCCTTGATGATGGAATTTGTTAATGTAAAGTTTCCTGCATTGTATATTGCTGATCCTTTACATTCCTGAAGTGCAACGGAGTTTTGAATAACCCCATTGTCAAAGAATAAAACTCCATCATTGGCTATTGCTGCACCATATCCGAAATCAATGCTTTTTGATTTGGAAAATGATGAATTTCTGATAACCGCTTTACCTTTATTGTAAATGGAACCTCCATATGAAAAAAGTCCGGATGTGGAAAGTGCAGTATTGTTTACGAAATTTGAATTTACAACAGTCAAATCACCGAAATTGCTTATTGCACCACCATAAATATATTTATCAACACTTCCATAATGCAAAACACTGTTTTCAAATGTGCAGTCTTCAATTGTTACTGTAGCATTTTTTATATCTATTGCTGCGCCGTATACATTATTGTTATAAGTAGCATAGTATGATTCAGGAGATTTATACGCATTTACAAATTTAATGTTTTTAAATCTGACGTTGACGTTATCTGAAACTATAAATAGATAATTTCTGTTCTGCCCGTCAATGACAGTGTTATCGCTTCCGATTATGCTGACGGATTTGTCAATGGTAATTTTTGAGTTTCCATCACCTTTATATATGCCGTCTGACAAATAGACAGTGCCGTTGTCGCAGGCTATATCCAATGCCTCTTTAATTGTTGAGGCAGATGCATTATCAACTTGAATCATGTTAATATCACTACTTAAGTAATTTTCACCGCTGCTGTTTGAATCTGAGGAAATGTCTGATGCATTGACGCAGGATAATGTCAGACAAATTACAGCAATGAAAAATATTAACATTACTTTATTCATTTTCAAATTAGATACCTCGTTTAAATTAATTTATATTAAATAATTTATCAATTATGTTTTAATTTATGAAAAAGAAATTATTTAAAAGTATCTAAAATAATCATTATAAAAAAAGAAAAAGAGTTGTTTTAAAACAACTAAACTATTCAAAATGGGATTCTTTACGTCTAATTCCAATGAGCAACAGTATAATCACGGGTATTATAAAGAAAACTGACGGAATGAACTTGTTGATTTCATTTTTCTCTTCAATTTCATAAACCTTTTTGCTGACACTTGAAGATTCACCTGCAGCTGAAGGTTCCAGACTTGCAGTTGATTTGGACTGACTGGCTTCGGAATTTTCACCGGCATCTGAAGGATTTGCATCAGTGTTATTTGAAACAACACCATTATTTTGTCCGTTGTAGGAAGTGGTATTCACATCACCGCTGTTGGTGTTGGAGTTCATGAAATTCATCAGTGCTTCCTGTAAAGACATTCTTGTTCCAGATGATTTTCCGTTTCCTCTGCCGTCATTTTGAGACTCACCTGACTGCTGATTTGAATCATCATCACCGGACGGTGTAGTCTGCTGATTGTCCTTGTCATCTCCACCATTAGTTTTGGAAGAACCCGGAATCAACGGATTAAAATTGAAATGATTCGGATTATCAGTTTTAATATTGCTTCCGTCAATATTATTGGTTGTTCCTTTGGTATTGGTCGGACTTGTATAATCAACATCGTCCCCATTGTCAACATTGTTGTTCTGTTGTGCATTATAATCAAATGCTGTAACTACACGATTATTATAGAATTCCAAACCTTCATGATTATTTATATCCCAATATTTATATCCGTTATTGCTGTTTTCAGCATTCGGATTATATGATATCAGGAGATTGTTTGAAACGATTGAATTTTTAGAACTTATAATTGAAACGGAATAAAAACCGTCACTTCGCACAGTATTGTTCTGAATATTGTACTGATGATCACCGGAAGTTGACTGACGATAACTTACACCGTAAATATTATCATTTATAGATACATCTCCGACACTGTGAACTTCGATTGAATTGTTCTGAATAATTGAATTTGAATCCTGGGATTCAATTCCTGCAACCAAAGCCCATTCATGAGTTCCTGCAAGCCCAGTAACATTTATCTTATTCTGTGTAATTGACAGGGTTGTTTCCCCGTAGAAATTCTGGGAATATATTCCGATATTCGGACCGTTTGAAAATGAATAGAGATCATTTTTTGTGATGTTAACATCACTGATAGGTCCTGTTATCTGAATAGGGTATGCAGTACCTGCTGCCAGTTTACCTCCAGTAGTTATAATAGTTATATTGTTTTTAGCAACTGTCAAATTATTCAGATTGTAGATATCCAGTCCGTAAATGTAGTTTTCAGTACCAGGATATGTCAGAAAATCTGTCATGTAAATTGAATTATTGTAAATTAAAGAATTGTCTGATTTACTTATCAGCATGGTATCAAGTGAAGGATATCTGCAGTCTGTTCTTTTATTTACTTCGGAATATAATTTGTTTCCTACAAAAATGATATGGTCACAGCCTTCAATACCAACTGTCAGTACCAAATCGGATGCAAGTTCAGCACCGTCTGCACCGAAAATAATATCCTTAAGAGGTAAAGCTGAAACAATAGTATTGTTTTCAACCAATGCATCTTTACAATCAACTAGTTTTAATGCACAATTATAGACGTTTAAATCATTGTTGTGTCCTTCAAAATTAATATATGAATTAATAATCTTAAGATTTTTTAAAGCTTTATTTTTTTGACCTTCGGCATAAATTCCATATGCACCGACATTAGTCGGAACCACATAGTTTATGTTGAGATTTGATAAGCATACGTTATCAGATACAACTTCAATCGCTGCCCCGTCATTGTTTGAAAAATCACTATCCAATTCAAGATTTAGATTTGAAAGTGTTACATGATTGGAAATTACCTCAAAAACAGTGTTTTTTAACTGGAAATCATTGCCTTTAATTGTTACGTTTTCAACACCAATGACCAGTTTTCCAAGATTTTCAAAATCCTGTGTAAAGATTATTGTCTTATCTCTGCACATTGACTTTAAAACACCTTCATCGAAATAATCATCAAAATTGTCTGAATTAATATAAATCGTATTATTCATGACCAAATCAGGTTCATCCGGAACTTCATCTTCAATGATTTTTAGTGGAGTATCATCCGCGATACTTAAAACATCATCAGTTTGATTTTTTAAAACATCAGACATCGTCGTGTTGTCCATTGCTGAAACAGAAGAACATGATAATATAACACAAGCAATTATTAATGCAAATATTAATTTCAAACCATCATCTATACCTTTCACCTCCCGAGATTTAATAATCCCAATTACAAATTCCAAATTAAATTGAAAATTGCTAAAAGGTATTAGATATTATGTTTTAAATTATTTATAAAGTTATCTTTATAAATTAATCAAATGAATTAAAAAAAAGAAAAAAAGTTAGTGAGAAAATAAATTCCCACTATTTAATTGTTATTTTTACAGATTTGCTTGAAGCTTCGTAGGATTTGTCACCATCAAATGATATTTTAGTGGTGAATTTACCTTTTTTAGTTATTTTAAGGCTGAATGTTGCCTGACCTTTAGCATTGGTTTTTGCTGTGTAGGTTTTACCATTGATTTTAAGGGTGACTTTTTTACCTGCAGCGAGGTATGTTTTACCATCGATGGATGATCCTTTGATGGTTTTTAAAGTTACTGTGTATTTTTTGGTTTTGGCAGTAGCTTTGAATGTTTTTGCGCTTGCAGATATTGATGTAGTCTTCTTGTTAATGGTTACCTTATGTACTGCCATGGATGCATTGTAGTTCTCATCACCCAGGAATACTATTACAAAGGTGTATAAGCCTGCGTTTTTCAGGTTAATCTGAACAGCTGCATAACCGTTTGCATCAGTTGTTCTGTTTAATGTTACACCGTTGTAACCGATGTAGATGGTTTTATTTTGTGAAGTCGCTGCTGTTAATTACAGTAGCTGTTTTGCTTGGAGCAATGTTCTGCAGGTTAATAGTCACATTAGCAGGTTCTATGGAATCAGTACCTGCATAGCTGAACTCAACAATAGCATTGTTGGTATTGTTCAGCAAGAACCAACCATTTTCATCAGTTGTAATGTTTGCTTCAACACCGTTGATTTTGCAGACAACTGTAGCGTTTGCAATAGGATTGCCCATGCTGTCAACTAAAACAGCATCAATAAAGCCAGATCCGTCAACAGTGACATTAACAAATTCACTGGATACCACAGGAGCAGCAAAAGTAGCGGCTTTATGGAATCCTGCGTGAGTATCATCACCATCATAGACGACAACAACACTGTGTTCACCAGCAGTCAAGTTTTCAATTGGAATAACAGCAGTACCGTTTTCATCTAAAGGAACAACAGTTTCAACACCATCAACAATTACAGATACATTACCAGTAGCTCCAGGAATGGAAACAGTCACATTAGTATCTTCTCCAACTTTAAAGTCAGTAGGGAGTGTGATATTTGCATCAGTGGTCTGTTTTTCAACAGTGAATGGGACAACAGTGGTTACAGCATCATTTTCATCATCACCATTGTATGTGACAACAACATAATGATCTCCAGCTGTAGCATTTTCAATTGGAATGACAGCAGTACCGTTTTCATCTAAAGCGATTGTAGTGGACTGTGCTAAATCAGAAATAACAGATACATTACCTGTCGCATTAGGAATACTGATTGTAATATTAGCACTTTCACCAGCTTTAATGTCTTCAGGAACATTAATTTCAACTTCAGGAACTTCTTTATCAGCCACTTCAATAGTTACAGTTTCAGAAGCATTTACACTGAAGTAATCGTCACCTAAATACATTGCACTAATATTATAGGTTCCAGCTTTATCGAATGTGAAGTTTACAGAATCGCCCATATTCAATGAAACAGCAACATTTGCATCACCGATGGTAAATACAACCATACCGCTTGCAGCTTCAGGAAGTTCTACACTGATAGTAGTAGGCACTCCAACAGTAGCTTTCTCATCAGCTTTAACTACAACAGGAGCATCTTTTTTCTCTACAGTAAATGGAACAGTAACTGTTACAGCATCATTTACATCATCACCATCATATACAACACTTACATAATGATCTCCAGCCATTACATCTTCAAGAGTGAAAGTAGCAGTACCATTTTCATCTAAAGCAATGGTGGTAGCTTGTCCTAAATCAGAGGTTACAGTTACATTACCTGTTGCATTTTCAGCTTTGATAGTAACTGTTACATTTTCACCGGAAACCGCTTCACTAACTTCAACATTTACTTCTGTTGAGAGTTTTTCAACGTTGAATTCTTTTAATGCATCAGTTGGTGTGTATAAAAGGTCTCCGTCAAAGTATACACCAACAGTATATTTAGCTGCAGGTAAATCAGATACATTTAATTGTGCTGTACCGTTATTTACGTCTACAGTGTATTTTTTACCGTTGAGGATTACTTCAACAGTTCCGACAACAGGTTCTGCGAATTTGATATTGATTACAGCATCTTCACCAACAACAATATCATCAACTTCAACATTTAATACAGGATCAACTGGGAAGTTGTCTTTTACAGTGTTGTTTTCGTTTGCATATTTAACAGATGCATCTCCAACTAAATCTGCAGCATATAATACGTTATCAGTTACAGTGTTGTTTTGAGTTGATTTAAGGTCTATTGTGAACTCGGATGATGAAACAATAAAGTTGTCTTTAATTGTATTGTCGCCGGAGTTTACAGTGACTAAACCAAATACATCGTTTCCAGTGAAAGTAGTGTTTTTAGCAGCTGCACTGATAGTTACAGTTGTTAAAATGGTATTGTCTTCTGCAACAACGTTTTTACCACTGATTGTTAAAGCTTTTGCAGTATTGTTAATAAAGGTACATCCTTCGGTTACAGTTAAGGAACCTTCAGTTACGTTGTTGTTTTCAACAAGGCTGTAAGTACCGATAGCCATTGATCCTCCACCAGTTATGGTGTTGTTTCTGTATACGTTTTTGGTTGAAGTAGCACCGAACTGGTTGACAATTCCATTACCTTTAAAGTTGATTAAGGAGTTGTTTTCAATGATGTTACCTTGACCACATACAGTAATACCATACATGAATCCGGAAGCAGCCATATGACTGACAATCTTGTTGTTTGTGTAGTTTACAAATTCAGGGTTGTTTCCTGTACCTACGAAAATGTTTGAGGACAGTACGTTACCTGATGAGCCAGTTATTTCAAATTCATTGTTGTCAAATGTAGCGTATTTACCACCTTTACCGAGTACAACACAACTTGAACCGGTTCCACCGTTTTCAAAGTGAGAGTTTTTAATGGTTGTGTAGTAAGCGTTAGAGTGGATAGACAGGAATCCAGTACCTGATCCTACTCCTCTTTTATCAGCTTTCATGTAAATATCATCAACAGTCACATATGAAGCTCCTCTGATGAATAAGTTACCGTTTATAATGCTGATACCGGTTATGTTAGTGTGGTCTGCACCAGCAATAACATTGAAGGTTGTCCATGGAGCACTAGTACGGTTACTGTCAAATACTGCATCACCAGTAGTTGAAACAATGTTTTCAGGTTTGTTGATGGATAAAGTAAATTCATTGCCGATAAATGAACCCTGGAAGTCTAAGGTTACATTTTCAGGAACATAATCGAATAAGTAATTATTGTTGTCTGCATCGAAGTAGTATTTGAAGGTTTCATTTGTAATTACACCGTCAATTACTTGTAAGTTACCTGTGGACATAGTAGGTAAATTATATTTGTCTCCGTTGTAAGTTACATTAATTCCATTAGCGCCTAAAACTAAGTCTTCTGCAGTTACATTAACAGTTACAGTTTCATTTTCTAATTTTACTTCTTTAAATGTTTTATTTCCAATAACGATAGTTACATTACCAGTTCCTGTAGGTACAGTTACAGTAATAGTGGAGTTAGTTCCGATCCATGCAGTTTGACCGTCAATAAATATATCAATATCTGCAAATGGAGGAGTGTTGTTTTCCACAATACCGTCCACACCAGGAGCAACAGAATCATCACCGAATAATTCTTCAGCGTATAATGTGTTTCCTGTAACGTTAGCTTTGGTTCCACTAATTACTGAAACAGTGTATTTACCTTGAACATACATAGTGTTGTTCTGTACATCCAATGAACGGGAACCGTACATGTACTGACCATAGCTTACACCGTGAACAGGAGCATCTTCCACGTATCCTGCTACATTATTGGCGTAAATAGTGTTGTTATATATTTTTGCGTCACCGTTTGTGATTTCAATACCTGATACCAATGCCCATTGATCGGAAGTGGTTGCATTACCAGTTACATTTATAATGTTATTTGCAAGGTATACCTCAGATGGTCCGCCCATCATACTAGCAACGTAGAATCCTAAGTTAGGACCGTTTGAGACAGTGGTAATGTTGTTTCCAATAATATCAATTTGAGATTCTACACCTTGGAGCGCATATGCTGTACCGGCAGCGTTTAATCCGGATACAGTTCTCACATCAAAGTTGTTGTTAGAAACAGTAGTGTTTTTATCAAATCCGAAATCAATTACATATAAGTAAGCTACTACACCTTGAGGAGTAAATTCATCAATGAAATAGAAGTCATTTGAATCTACCAGTACATTTTCACAGCCGATAATATATACGGATTGAGCGGTTGGATAACTTGCACTTACATCATTTAAAGTAGAGTTTACTTTATTGTTTGTAAATGTAATGTTTTCGGTTGCTCTGAGTCTGATAGGATTTACAGTATTTAATCCCATCATGAAGTAATCCCAGTCATAGTTGCTTGCATATAATGCAGGGAAACTGGTGTTGAATTCATTTCCGTCGATTAAGATATTTGAAGATTCATCCACATTTATTGCACTTGCTGAGCTAGTGTCTTCAGTAATATGGGTTTCAACGTAAACGACAGAGTCTGTTACATTTACATTATCTACACCATTAATATCGATAGCAACAGAATCACCATCCTGAACAATGTAGGAAATGTTCATATTGGAAATGGATACATCGCTTTCAGTTACAGTGATTAAAGAACCTAAATTGCTTGTGGAAGTTAAAGTCAAACCGTCAATGCTCACATCACTGGAACCTATTACAATACCCATATCTTTTAGCACTGCATCTTCACCAGTAATGTTAACAGGCCTGTCAAGAACCACGTAATCTGAAACTTTGCTGAATTCACCTTTAAATATTAAATCACCGAATGGAACATCTGATTTTAAGAATCCTGAATCATCGAAGTAATCAAAGAATACATCTTCAGTTACAACATTGTCCAAACCAATGAAAGTAGCATTTTCGGTTCCAACGTTGACGAAATCATCACCATTGTAGGTAACAGTTACATTGTTTACACCAGCAATGAAATCAGTGCTGTTTAATTCAATAGTTAAAGAACCGTTTACTAAAGGTACTTCTACAAACTCTTTATTGTTAACTTTAACAGTTACATTTCCAGTAGCATTTAAAACAGTGATTGCAATAGTATTGTTATTAACAATGAATGCATTTTTAACATCAATATCGATTACTGCGTTACCGCCGTTGCGAACAACAGTATTGTCTTTACCTTCAGCATATTTAACTGCTTCATCACCTAATTTATCAGCACTAGCCAATTTATTATTTGTTACAGTATTGTTTGAGGTAGATTTAAGGTCAATTGCATAATCAGTTTCAGATGAAATGACATTTCCAACAATTCTGTTTTCATTTGAATTAACAGTTAAAAGACCTTTTACAGTGTTGTTTTCAAATGTTGTGTTTTTAGCAGCTGCAGCAATAGTTACAGTGGTTAAAACTGTGTTGTCAGTTGCAACAACGTTTTTACCACTGATTGTTAATGATTTTGCAGTATTGTTGACAAAAGTACATCCTTCGGTTACGGTTAAAGAACCTTCAGAAACATCGTTGTTTTCAACAAGACTGTAAGTACCGATTTGCATTGATCCTCCACCTGTTATGGTGTTGTTTCTGTATATGTTTTTGGTTGAGGTTGCACCATATTGGTTAATAATTCCATTACCTTTAAAGTTGATTAAGGAGTTGTTTTCAATGATGTTGCCTTCACCACATACAGTTATACCGTACATGAATCCGGAAGCAGCAACATGACTGACAATTTTATTGTTTGTGTAGTTTACAAACTGAGGAAGTTCTCCCGCACCAACAAAAACATTTGAGGATAAAACGTTACCTGATGAACCGGTTATTTCAAATTCATTGTTATCAAATGTAGCGTATTTACCTCCTTTACCCAGTACAAGTACGCTTGAACCTGTTCCACCGTTTTCAAAACGTGAATTTTTAACGGTTGTGTAGTAAGCGTTAGAGTGGATAGACAGGAATCCGGTACCTGATCCAACACCAGTCATATTAGCTTTCATGTAGATATTGTCTACAGTAACATATGAAGCTCCTTGGATGAACAAGTCACCATTGATTATGCTGATGCCAGTAATATTGGTATGGTCACCGCCAGCAATAACATTGAATTTTACCCATTGTTTGTTGGTAGTGTTACTGTCAAATACAGCAGTACCAATTAAATCTTCATTGTAATTGCCTAATACTCCAGTTCCGTTAGCAGCTTTAGATGAAATTACATTTACAGGTGTGTCAATGTAAACACTGTATTGAGCGCCGTAGAATGGTCCTTGGAAGTCTAAGGTTGCTCCTTCAGGAGTAGGTAATAAGTATCCTTTTTCATCAAAGTAGTTGTAGAATGTGGAATTGGTAATTACACCGTCAACAACAATGAATGTAGCATTGTTTTCACCAGTGTTGACAGTTTCACTGCCTGCATAGATTGCAGTAACATTGTTAATACCGTCAACTAAATCAGCGAAGTCAACTACTTGTGATACAGTACCGTTTACAATTGGTAAATCTTTGAATTCTTTATCATTTACTTTTAATGTTACGTTTCCTTCAGTAGCATTTGTAACAGCTACAGTGATTACATATTCAAATCCTTTGAATGCATTTGGAGCGGAAATGATTATTTCAGCAGCGTAAGGAGGTACATTGTTTCTGATTACATTGTTTGAACCGTCTTTAATGATAGCTGCATCGTCACCCCATAGCTCCTGAGCATGTAAATCGTTTCCGATTACATTTGAGTCAACTGCATGTAAGAAGTAGACCGCATATGCCCCATCAGTGAACACTGCATTGTCCCTAATATCGAATGTATGGTCACCTGAAGTCCATTGAGCATAGCTTATTCCATATAAGTTATTGTTTTCGTCATAAGCACCAGTACTTTGAGAGTGTACAGTGTTATTGTATATTTTAGCATTGGTATCTTGAAGTTCCATACCTGAAACTAATGCATATACATTAGTACTGGTTGCAAGACCGGTTACGTTAATGAAGTTATTGGTTACAGTAATATCGGTTTCACCCATATAGTTTTGTGAGTAAATACCTAATGTAGGGCCGTTACTGACTGCATTTAAAGTGTTTCCATCAATTAAAAGACCCTCATATGGACCTGTAAGTTGAATTGGATAAGCTGTACCTGCACCGTCTTCACCTGCAGTAGAGTTTACAGTAATCTTGTTATTTACAATTTGAGCATCATTACAGCTGTACAAGTCTACAGCATTGGAGTATCCTGCACCCTGAGTTGAGAAGTCATTTTGGGTAATTGTGTTTCCGCTGATTAATAAATTAGTTACTCCAACAGCCATTATTGAATCAACAGTTGGATAGTCTCCATTAGCAGCAGTCACATCAGTAGTTACTTTGACATTGGAAATTGTAACGTTTTCACTGTCTTGAGCACCGATTGCTAAGATTAAATCTTGATCAATACCTGATGAAGCGAAATCCACATCACATGCAGGCAATTTAGAGTTTATGGTTCCTCCGCTTACAGCAACATTTGTTGAATCACGGATTTGAATAGCATGCTGAGTGTATCCTTCAGTTCCAACAGAGTTACTTACAAAGTTGATAGTAGGATTAGTTACTTTAACATTATCTGCTTCATATACATTTACAGCATTAGCTTCAGTATCTTTTTCAGTTTCATATTTTACAGTTAAATAACTTAATGTTACACCGTCACCTCTGACATTGACAGCAGCACCGTGGTCTCCATCAAGATTAATTGTAAATCTTGTGAATGTTACATCATCGGATAAGATGTCAAATGTAATGTTATTGAATACAGCATGACTGGATGAGTATCTGCTGAATGACATTGGTGCAGTAATGGTTATTTTATCGATTCCTAAAGTTTCTGCATTGAATGCATCCCTGAATGTTAGGGAAGTGAATGGAATATCAGTGTACATGTATCCGTCTTCATCAAAGAAGTCATGGAAGTTGGAATTGTAAATGTAGTTGTTGTTTCCGCTGACTTTTAATGTAGCGGTACCGAAGTTTTCTTCGAATAATCCTTCTTCATCAGTGTATTTAGCAACTATATCATAATTACCGTTACCTAATGAAACTACAAATTTGCCTTTTGCAGTACCGTTTTCAACAGCTAAAACTGCAATTGATTCCTCATTGATGAATAATTCAACATTACCCTGGTTAATGATTGTTCCATCACTTGAAGTTACATTGATAGTGTAGAGAGGTCTTTCACCTTTTTTAGCAGATACATTATCAAGTTGAACTACAGTTGAAGTGGAAACCAGGAATAAGTTTTCTTTTTGATAGTCCACAATAACATCTACAACTTTTAAGTTAGCAGGAACATTGTAAACAGTTGAGAATTCACCGTTTTCCATTACGCCTTTGATTTCTCCTGCAGATGTTTCAATGGTTACGTCACGAGGTACTGAAATAGGATTAGTCAATTTACCAGTGGATGAACCTGTTGTGTATGAATTAATATCTGCAGTAATAGTTACGTTTTCACCTTCAGCAAATGCAGTGTCATTTGAAACTGTTAAGACAGCCCACCTGTTTAAGGTTACTTTGTTTGATACTAATTCTTTTGGTGATTCACTGGATCCCCACCAGTTATCGTTTGCATTTACAGTAGGTGTAACCATACTGGTTACTCTTGAATAAATTGCATAGTCATAGTCATCATTATTGTTTACTAAAACAGAGTTTGCAACGTTTACGGTGGAAGTTCTTACGTAAATTGCTCCACCACCTAAACCGTCAACAGTGTTGTCTTCAAATAATGAGTCAGTTATAGTCAAAGTTTCTTTTTTATCAGAATAAGCTCCAATAAAACTAATTGCTCCTCCACCATAGTTACTGTCTGAGTCTTCACCTTTAGCAGAGTTTTTGGTAAATGTAGAACCAGTAATGGTTGCAACATTAGTGTTTACGATTTCAATAGCTCCTCCACCATATGAATTAGCGGAGTTGGAGATGAAGTCGGAATTTATAATTTCAAATTTACCAGCTTGTTGAGCAAATATTGCTCCTCCAGCAAAGTTGGTGTTTCCTCCAGCACTGTTTTCAGTAAAAGTGGTTCCTTCTACATGTAATTCAGGAGAAATTCCAATGCCTGCATTTTGAGTGAATATTGCTCCACCGTTTTGGCTTGCTTTATTGTTTTCAAATATTGAATCAATAACAGTCAGGTAAGCAGCATTGTATATTGCTCCACCGTTTTTGGAAGAAGTGGAGTTAGCTAAAGTACAGTTTTTAATAGTCAAATTACCTGAGTTTCCAAGTAATGCACCGCTTTCATCAGAAGAAATGTATCCATTAGTTAAAACAATATTTTCCAAAAGGACATTTGCATCTGTACCGACATATAAAATTCTTCCGTTATTGTCAGCATCAAAAATAACATTACCTTCACCGGTAATAGTCAGGTTATCATAGATAGATCCTAAATTACCAGTTTTATAGGTACCTTCCAATACTACAATTTGACCTTCAGTTGCAAGTTCAATAGCTTTTGCAACAGTTTTAACTGCAGTTTCTTTGCTTAAACCATCATTGTCATTGTTACCGTTTTTATCTGAAACATAAATGATTTTAGCAGCAGGAGCAGGTTCCTCACTGGAAAGGCCAGGAATTTCTTTTTCTAATGCATTTCCATTACTTAATTTGTATTCACCGTTATCTTCAACTACCCAAACAGTTGCAGTTACATTTTCAGGCAATTCATTAGATCCCCAGTAGTTGTTTTCCAAATCTAAAGTACCCACAGTATTTGCAATAGCGCTAGCATCATTGTCCTGAATATTACAGTAATTGACTGTAGTTTTTGAATTTGCTCCAACATTAACAAATACAGAATCTACACAAGTATTATTAACAATTTCTGTTTCTTCAATGGTTAATTCAGCATTATTTGCGTTAGTTATTATACCACATGATTGAGTATTATATTTTGTGAAACTATTATTTGCAAAAGTACTTTTTGAAATGTTTAATTTTCCACAATTGTAGATAACACCTCTAGATTGTCCAGTAGCATTAACAATTGTCATATTTACCATGGTGACTTTTGCACTTTCTTTAATATAAATAGCACCATAAGAGTATGAAGAGGATAGAGTGTATCTAGGACTGTCAATTAAAACATCTTTAAGTTCAACATCTGCTGAACCACTTATATAAATTGCACTGCATCCTGCACTTGTTGCTTCTTTAGAATTTATAATTTTACAGTTTGAAACAGTTGCAGTTCCTGCAGCTCCTAACTGAATAGAACCCCATTTGCTTACACAGTTATCTAATGTACAATCAGTTATAGTAATATTATGTGAACTATAAGTAAATTTCATTGCAGCATTAGAACCAGTACCCGCATTTAAAATAGTTAAATTTTTAAAAGAGAGAGCCATAGAAGGTTCTACTGCACTGAATAAAGATTTTGCAGCACCAGTAATTTTTACACCATCCTGACTTTCACCAACAAGACTTAATGATTTAGTGAAAGTTATAGTGTTACTTTCAGAGTAGTTTCCATTTTTTATAAAAATAGTTTCTCCACCAGTAACCTTATCTGAGTTAACAGCGGAAGAAATTGTTTTATAAGGACTACTCTCCGTTCCTTGTTCGTCGTCACTTGTCGAAGAACTATCAACATAGATAGTATCTCCACTTGCACTAATAACATCACCAGCATCAGAGCTAGCTAAATTGTTATCAAGTGCATTATCTTCTGCACTGACCGTACTGATGCAAAATAGCATCATTACGACCAAAAGTGCACAAATAAAAATATTTTTATTAATTTTCTTCATTCAATCACTCGATTCAATGTTTTTTTAAATAATAAAGTTAACATAAGAAAAAATAAATTTAACTTTACATTCATAATATATGTGAAATCTAATATATAAATTAATATTAAATTAAAAAAAAATAAAATATAATCTATAAAATTTTTTCTAATAAAATATAAAACAGAATTGAAAAAATAATTCAAAAGGAAAATAACACATCAATTTTAAATAGCATTTACTTCAAAATACAATTAATCATTTGACATGATTGTTTTACAAACATCACAATAATTATATCTCCAAGTAAAATCAAAGAAAATTCAATGATTTTTAACATTCCGTTTTAATTTAGGATATATCTGAAAACGAAAAATAATAAAAAAATATACAAAATAAAAGAAAAAGTGAAATCATCCACTTATTTGAATTTTATAGTTTTTTTGACAGTGTTTTTAAGATAAGTGACCTGATAAGTGTATTTTTTACCGGTTTTAAGTTTTTTATAAACACTGTTTTTAATTGTGAATGTTGCTACACCTTTCTTATTGGTTTTGACTTTGAATGTCTTTTTGTTGAACTTCAGAGTAACTTTCTTGTTTTTCAGATATTTACCGTTGACCTTTTTAAGAGTTACAGACAATTTAACAGTTTTGGCAGATCTTTTAGCATTGATGTTTTTAGCAGCAATAATAGTTTTAACTACAACTTTATTTTTTGCTTTCAAATCTCCGTAAACTACATTGACAGTGTATGTTTTAGGAGGTAAAGATATCTTAACTGAAGCATAACCGTCAGCGTTTGTTATACGTGTGTATGTTTTTCCATTTATAACAATTTTAACAGTTTGATTTGCAAAACCTGCAGAATTTTTGGTTAATCTGACTTTATAATATTTTCCGCTTGTATAAAGCATGGATAAATCATATCCTTTTAGTTCAAATACAGGAACGGAAATATTGGAAGTTTTAATAATAGGAGAGTATTTGGAATCTCCTGAATATGTAACTGTTATGTTATGACTTCCACCACTTAATTTAGGAACATTAACACTGGCTTTACCGTTGACAACATCAGAAGTGTACTTTACTCCATCAACGGTTACCGTAAATGTACCTGTTGCATCAGCAGGAAGAGAAATGCTATACTCTTCACCAGAATCCGGAATGACAATGGTTTCATCACTGACAGGAATATCAACCTTCAATACTTTAAATCTAGTTGAATTAGCAGATTCGTTATAATAGTTATTTCCCCAATATTTAGCAGACACTTCATATTCACCTATAGCTAAACCAGAAACAACAACATTAACATTATTATTTTCAGCAATTACTTCATAATCCTTATTATCAACAGTTACTGTTACTTTTCCAGTCACATTTTCTGAAAATACTATATTAATAACTGCATCTTCTCCAACAGTTACATCAGATACTGAAATTTCCAGAGCGACTGATGATTTTTCTGGAGGTTTCTCATCCGTAACATTAACAACTGTACTTTTAGTTATTGAATCATATTTTGAATCACCAGAATAGGAAACAGTAATGTTATGACTTCCATTGGATAATTCAGGAACATTAACAGTAGCTTTACCATTACTCAAAGTTTCAGTATATTGTACCCCATCAATACTTACTGTTAATGTACCTGTTGCATCAGCAGGAAGAGAAATGCTATAACTTGAAGATTCACCAGATTTTGAAATGTTAATCTCAATTGTTTCTTCATCCGGAGGAATTTCCACCTTTAAAACCCTGAATGAAGTGGTATTTTCACAATCATCATAATTGTCTCCAGCGAATTTAACCGCAATTGTGTAATTTCCGGCATTTAAATCACTTAAAATGATATTGGAAACGCCTTTTTCAACATTTGATGTGTAATTTTTGCCGTTCAGCTCAAATGAAACAGTACCCTCAACAAATTCAGGCATTTCAACTTTAACAGTTACATTTTCTCCTACGGAAATATCATTAGAGCTGACAGTCATGTTTGTTTTAGCTTTTTTAACTGTGAAATTGGAAAGCAATGTCTTTTGAGTGAATCTGGCATCACCTGCAAAAGTTACTTCAACTGTATGAATTCCGGCATTTAAATTTGAAATGTTTTTAACGATTGATTCGTGAGCACTGATTGTTTCATTAAAGATTTTATCATCAATTTTAAGAGTTATTTCACCTGTGCATTGAGAATCAATTCCAACAATGACGGTTACATCATCACCGAAAACAGCATCACTAACGTTAATACTTATGTTAGGATTTTTCAATGCCCCATCAGTTAATGCAACTACTGAATTTTTAGTTTGAAGATATATTAAGCCATTTTCACCGATTACATGGCTTCCAATAATCTTTGATTCAACATCTGATTTCCACAGAAGGTTTCCTTCATTATCGAAAGCATAAAATACATTATCAAATCCAACATATACCTTACCGTCATTTCCAACTAAAATACCTGAAGTAAATGTTAAATTGGATATTAATGATTCAGTACCGTCAATTAAATCATATTTATATAAGTTTCCTTTTGAATTTAAGAGATATAATCCGGATTCATCATCCAAAACCAGATATTGACCTGCACCGCCAGTGATTTTGGTTTTCCAGACAGCACTTCCCTGAGGAGTGATTTGACAAATGTTATCATCTAAAACAGCATAAATCATATTGCCCGGCCCAACAACCGGCCTGATTGATTCAGTATTGCCTTTAACACTTGACAATACCTGATTGTTAGAAAGATTTATAATCTTGAGACTGTCATCACATCCTACAATTGCAGTGGAATCATCAATGATGACCGGTGCTGAAAGGGAACGGGATTTACCTAAACTGATTAATATTGGATTTCCACCTTTTTCCCATAGTTTATATGGAATGATTACCAGCTTATAGTCTTCAGAACCGTATTGGTATTCACTGGATATATAGACATTTGCATTTGAATCAACAACAGGAGCAAATAAGCTTGATCCAAGGTAAATATTAGAGTTTCCAAACTTCTCACCAGTTGTCTGATTTATGAAGTTTACAGTATTGCCTGCTTGAGGAACAATAACTACACCACGACTGATAGCCATTGCAGACAGATTTCCATCCCCATTTAAAGACCTGTTCCATAACTCTTTACCGTTATTGTCAATTGCATATATTGCTTTAGATGTTATCAGATAGATATTTCCGGCTGCATCGATTGCAAGGTTTCCGACAGCTTCCCCCTTTACAGCGTATTCCCATAGAATTTCTCCATTTGAATCAGATATATATGGGGATTTTCCAGTGTTTTTACTGTCATAGCCTTCATTAGGCCATTGAGGAGTTTGATAGTCAGATACTTCAAATGAAGTGTGATTTTCAGCATCTTCATAATTTTCACTCATTAAAGCTGCTGTGACTTCATAATTTCCAACAGCTAAATCTGAAATTGTCAGTGAAACTTTACCGGTACGTGGGATTGATTTTACTGTATTTTTATTATTGCATACAATTGTAATGTTTCCGGTAACTCCATTTTTAACAGTCACTTCAATAATTACATCCTGTCCAACCTTAATATCACCCACACTGATTGTTAATGGACTATTGGCTTTGACTACATTAAATGATGCAGTTGCATTATTCGGATTGAATACATTATCACCACTGTAACTGACCGTGAACTGCTTATATCCTGCATTTAAATTTGAAATATTAATTGTTGATTTACCGTTTTCAACATCTGAAGTGAAATCTCTGCCATCTACAGTAACATTAACATTTCCGCCTGCAGCATCATTTAATGTAACTTCAACTATTGCATTTTCACCGTAAACAATGTCAGCTGCACTGACAGAAATGGTCGTATCAAGCTTATCTACACTGAATTTAGCGTTATCCTGACTTTCAATGAATTTATAGTTTCCGTTGTATTGAGCCTTGATATTATAATCTCCACGAGTGATAGCGTTAATTGTATAAGTAGCTTTTGAATCAACAAGGCCCAGAGTTTCGGACTTATTATTTATTATCAAAGTTATATTTCCTGTAACACCAGGAGATACTGTAACTGTTATCAATACATCCTGTCCAACATCAATATCACCTATTGAAATATTTGTGGTTGAATTATACTTGTTGACATTGAATTTAATGTCTTTTACAACAGAAGAGTAATAATCATCCCCTGAATATGTAACTGTTCCAGCATATTCCCCTGAACTTAAACCGGATAATGTGAATGAGGTTTTTGCACCATTTACTGTTTGTGTTTGAGTGACATTTGCCAGATTAACTGTTATTTCGCCGGTTGCATTTCCCGGCAGAGTTATTGTTATAATTTCATCATCATCAACAAAGATATCTTTATATTCCACATCCATTTGAGGTTTTACTTTAGATTCTGTGAAGTTAATTACATCACAAGCACCATTATAATCAGCTTTCAGACTGCCTTCAGGATCAGTTAATGTAAATGTTGCCTTTCCGAATCCGTTAACAAGAGCAACTTCATTTTTATCGCAAATTCCCCCGGAAGTTAAAATAGCAAGTCTTACCAAAGGAAGATTGCCGCTATCCCAGTATGTTGCATTTCCATACTTGTTATATGCATTATTCAAATTAAATTCAACAGCAGCTTTTTCACCTATAAACATTGAGGTAGAATTTGCTGTTATGTTAAGGAATATCCAGTTTTCACAGTTGGATGATGAACTGATTGCAGGAGAAATATTATAATCATCCTGATTGTTACCGAACCAGTTTCCTGTACAGTAAATCTTCTTTAAGCCTGCTGAAGATTTTGAGTTGATCAATAATTTATTATTATTGTTATAGGTATTTCCTATAAATATAGAGTCTGAAACATGGATTTCAGTTGAAGTTAGAATTACTGCAGAGGATTTTCCTGTATCAGTATTATTAATAAATAATGTTGAGCTTAAATCAAGAAGCCCTCCGGAAATCAGTATTGCTGATGCTCCGTCATTACCTATGTTTTTAACAAATTCACAGTCTGTAATTGTTAAAATGTTCTGATTGCTGTTTCCTGATGCAAAGTTAATGCATCCGTCTTTTACATCATTGTTTGAAAATTCTGAATCAGTAATACGGGCTTTCAGTCCGCTTGTTGATTTGATTAATGCAGGAATTTTTGTTGTTTTTGCGCTATTGCTTTTAAATTGTGAAGATGAAATTTGGTAAGTGTTGGCCTGAATTAAAACACCGGAATTACTTTCGAATTCACAGCCTGTCATCTGAAGAGAACCTTCAGTTTCGATTAATGTTACATAGGTATTGGAATCAAAAGTACAATCATTAATATTTAAGATACCGTTACTCTGCTTTATAATTCTGTCAGCAGATGCAGATGACTGTTTAGAAGCTTTGAATATGATATTTTTAAATTCAACTTCAACATCACCAATATCGAAAATGTTACCTTTTGATGTGATTACTACACCGTCATTTCCGGAAACTGACAAATCATAATTTATTACCAGATTAGTATCGCTGAATGTTCCGTCCATAATAAATATATTTCCAGTTGAGTTTGCAAGTTCAATTGCCTTTGATAATGTTGCCACAGGAGTCGCATCAGTCATACCATCATTACCATCATTTCCGGATTTTTGTGACACATAAATATATTCCTTAGGCATACCGACAGAAACTTCATTACTTTTACTGGTTGATATAGATGGGACAACATAAACTTGGGCTTTTTCGATGTTTTTTAAATTTAATGTAAAATCAAGACCGGTAATTGTTTTGAGATATGAGCCATCCACGTAAACCAGATAGTCAGATTTCTTTAAAATATCTGAATCATAGTAATTTGCATTTTTTAAGGCTGCATCAATATGTAATGTTACTTCATCTCCAACCCGGTCATCAGCTACCAGTTTAAGTTTTGAAAATTCAATTGAATTTCCATAATAATAATTATCACTAATGTTGCATAGGGAATCATAATCCAATCTGATTACCAGTACGTCACTTACTCTAGTATGGTTAATAAATCTGTTTCCTACAATAGTAACATCAGGAGAACCATAGTTAGCACCCTGAGTTATAGCACATATAGCAGTACCTATAGATGCACTATTCTTAATAAATGTAGTGTTCAATACAGTAAGACCACCCTCATCCATTAATGATATAGCACCTCCACGACCTAGTCCATTAGACTCATTAGTAAGTGCCCAACATAAATTCTCATTACTCTCAAATAATGAATCTTCTATATGAATATATGGTGAGTGTAAATACTTACAAGCACCTATTGCACCACCTCCATTATTAGTAGTACAATTATTACCTTTAAATATTGTATTATATATCTGTAAGTAACTGTAGGTATATAGTGCACCGCCATTCCAACCTGCTATATTATCAGTAAAGTTGGAATCATATATTGTTGTATTAGCTCCCCCATGAGTATGTATTGCACCTGCCCACCAGAATGCAGTATTTCTATAGAATGTTGAATTTCTAACAACAAGTACACCGCAGTTATTGATACAACCTGGTTCGGTTCTGGCATAGTTACCTTCAAAGTAAGAGTTACTTACAGTAGCTCTTGCATGAGTACATATACCAGTCGGGTCATCCTTAGGATCATATAAACTTAAGCAACCAAAATCTGAAGTCATGTTTGTAAATGTGGAATTGGTTAATGTCAAATCCCCTCTGACAACATGAATAAAAGAGGAGTGGCCACCAGTTACTGTACAATTATTAAATATACAGTTTTCAATCAGATTATTTGTATTTCCGGCAATCTGTAAAAATATTGCATTTGGCTGGAATTCACAGTTAATCCATTTAAATGTGATTCCTTTCAATGTTATTCCAATGCCTGAATTCTCAGGAACAATAATTGGCAAATAGCTAATGCTTCTTGCATTTCTGGAAGAATCACCGAAATAAGCGCCAGAACTTCCCAGAATAGTTACATTATTATTTACCTGAATCTGATAGCTTTCCTCTTTTGGATTTGTGGGATAATAATTGGTATTTTCTTTTAGTTTCAGCACATAATTCTTATCATTTAAAGAACAGTAATACTGCAGATCATCCCAATCATCGACAGTAATTTCATTGGATGTCTCTTCAAGCACATCAATGTTTTGACTTTCAAGAATTGGAGTATCATTTATACCAATCTCCAATTCACCAGCATTCTGATTTAAAGTAGTATTTTCCAATTCATTAGCACATGCGCTACCAATGCTTACAATTAATAGCATTATCATTGCTAAATAGAAAAAATTTTTATATGACCTCATAATTAAACCTATTTGATAATAAATTAAAATATGTTAAGTATTTATGTTAATTTACATATATAAACTTTTCAAGTTTATTTGAAAAAAAAAGAAAAAATTAATGGAAAATCTCTATTTTTTAATTCTGATAGTGTTTGTGATTTTGGATTTTCCATAAATTGAATATATTTTATATGACCCCACTTTAAGGTTAAGCTTAATGGTTATAGTAGCTTTTCCATACCTGTTAGTTTTGGCAATATATTTTTTACCTTTAATTTTAAATGTGATTTTCTTATTCTTTAAGGCTTTTCCATTACCGTTGACTAATTTAGCAGTGAATTTGTAAGATTTTGCCTTTTTGAAAACCTTATTGACAGTTATCAAAACAGGTTTTACAGTAATGGTATTGGATACCTTAAATCCTTTATAGGTTGCTGTAATGGCATATTTTTTATTTATAAGATTTATTTTAAGAGATGCATAACCGTTAGAATTGGTTGTAATTGTATATGTCTTTCCAGCTATTCTAACAGAGATTTTTTCACCGAATCCAACAGGATTACCATTATCGTCATAAACTCGTATTGTGAACTTTTTACCGCTTAATGCATAAATGGTCATGTCTTTGTTATTTGTAATCCTTGGTGAGACATTTATGGACTGAATTAGGGTTTCACCGGTGTTCAGATTAATAATAGTCATATTATACTTGCCAACATCCAACTGAATCGGAATAGATGCGAAACCATTAGCATCAGTTGTCCCAATATATTCAACATCGTTGATTATGAATTTAACATCTGAATTATTTAACGGATTTCCATAACTGTCCAAAAAGATTATTGAATATTTAGAATTATATGTCTTATTTGAAGTATTATTGTTTAATATTGTTGATTTAACTTCCAAATCAGCAGTGAAATTCACTCCATCATAATATTTATCGCCAGCAAAGTAACCCTGAATTAAGTAATTTCCTTGAGTTAAATTTAAAGAAGCTTCCCCATTTTTATCAGTATTAATAGTGAAAGATTTATTGTTTAACTCAAATAGGATTTTACTGTCAGATATAGGCTGTCCCATTGAATTAAATAAGGTTACTTTATAAAGATTTCCGACATATATCTGTGAGATATTGGAGCTTAAAAATGCCTTTTGAGCCTGCACTTCGAAACATGCTGAAATATTATTTACATTATAATCCATTTCATTTTCAAGATACACCTCAACAGAATAATTTCCTTTAGCCTGATTAAGGAAAACTATATCTGAGGTTCCATTTGTTTTTAATCTAAACTCTTCATCATTGATTTTTACAATATAAGTTCCATTAATAGTTTTTGATGATGAGATATTGATGGATACATTATTTGCATCAACATTAATATCCATGCCAATCACAACATTTTCTCTAACTTTAACAGATAAGTTTTTTGATGAATTAAAGTAATTGTCATCCCCCATGAATGAAATATGAACATCATAAAGTCCATTTGTCAGGTTGAGCGGAATTTGGCAAAAACCGTTTAAATCAGTTAGGACACTATATGCTTTTCCATTCAATTCAACTTCAATCAAACGGTCAGGTACGCATTCGCCGTTAACATCTTTTAAAGTCATATTAAATTCAGAGAACTGATTTTCAACAATTGTCAAATCATCTGCTGCAATTACAGTTCCTATAACATTTACAGTAAACTGATCAATGGCCTTGTTAAATTCATAGTTGTCATTTAGTTCAACAGAAACATTGTAAATGCCATTTTCGAGATTATTTAAAACTAAAATGGAGTCAAAATCGTATCTATCACCGTTTACAATGATTGTCGGCAAATCATCAATCTCTTTAGACAGACTTACATTAATTTTTGCAGAATTTTGATATTTTTCAACTTCCAGCACAATTGTAACTTCTGATTTTACTTTAATTAGTGATGTGGAATGTGAATCAAAGTAATTGTCATCCCCTGCGAATTTAACTAAAACATCATACTTGCCGAAAGGAAGATTCATAGGAATAGAAACCATTCCATCAAAATCAGTTATAGTAATGTAAGTTTCATTGTTTAAAGTCAACTCAAGAGTTTTATTGGAAATTGGCTGATTTTTGCCGTCAACAAGATAAGCAGTGAAATTCATTTCATCCTCATCAGTTACGGTCAGATTATCTGCTATGATTTTACTTTCACTTACATTAACTTCAAATGAATCTTTAACCTCATCAAATACATAAGAATTATTATTTAAGATGATTTCTACATTATAAACTCCATTATCAAGATTGATCATATTCATACCTGCAATACCATTTTGAGAAGTGATATTGAATTTATTGTCATTGACAATGACTGTTAATGTTTCATTAATTGATCTTGATAAAGTAATGTTTAAAGAGGCAGTGTTTTGATACTTTTCAATACTCAAAGAGATTTCAACTTTAGGATAAACTGTAATGACTGAATTTTTAGATGTATTGAAGAAGTTATCATCACCGTTAAAGTTTGCTGTAACATTATAAGTGCCTGCAGTAAGATTAATCAATATTGCAAATTCTCCATTATCACCAGTTACAGCAGAGTAACTTTCATTATTCAAAATAAATTCTACGGATTTATTAACTAACAGATTTCCTTCAATATCAGTTAAACGACCTGTATAATTTAAAGCATCACTATCATCGCATACCATATCATCTGCATCAATAACAGTTCCTGTAACATCAACAACAAAACTAATATCAGCAGGATTGGATAAATAGTTATCATTTGCTATAGAAACACTGATATTGTATTCGCCGTTGTCAAGACCAGTCATGTTTAAAAATGCCATTCCGTTTGTTGATGTGATATTTTGAGTCCTGTTGTTAATTTTAAATGTCAGTGTCTCATTAAGAGGCTTTGAAATATTCACATAAACAATTGCGGTGTCCTGATATTTATCATATCTGACATTAATCTCAACAATGTCTTTAACCATGACTGTTTTAGATGAATTTGATTTGAAATAATCATTGCTTCCTTCAAAATCAATATCTAATTTATATTTGCCCAATCCAAGGTTTAAAACAAGTGTTGCGACACCATTATCTGTAGTTGCATTATAGGTAACATTGTTTATGGTAAATCGGATATTTTCTCCAGATAACGGATTGCCATCTGAATCAGTTAAAGTAATGTTATAAATTAACTGATTATCGTATATAGTTAAGTCATCAGCAGATATTACGGTATTTTTAACATCGACAGTAAAACTATCTTCGATGATATTGGAGTTGTAAATCTGCTCGTATGAGCAAACAGTGACATTATAAATATCATTTAAAAGATTGGATAAGTTAAGACTGGACTGGCCATTGATTAATTCAATTTCATATATCTTACCATTAACAACCACACTGACAGTCATATTAATTGTTTCATTTGCACTAACAGATATGGATACATTGTTTAAAACTCTTGAAATGCTTGAAGTCAGATTTATTTCTCTGACACTGATTTCTACTGATTTATAATCCGCAGATGAGTTATAACCTGTTGCAGCAAATATTGCTGAAATGAAATTGACAGTCCGGTTAAGACTGCATTCAAAAACAGCCTGACCATTGCTTGCATTGACATGATAATCTTTACCGTTGATATTGAATATTACTTCACCATCAGGCATGTTTCCATATTCATCTGTGAAACTGGCAATAAGAGTGACCGGATTGAAACCGTTATAGCTGACATTTAGAGAAGTATTAACAGCAATTGGATTTAATATTGTAAACGCTTTAATGCCTGCTACCTGAGAATAGTATGAATGAGATGAATATGCCCATTTCAAATCGTATAAATCATCCCATTTCTTACCGTCATAGCTTACAAAAGAAATTCCCGGTTTATAAAGCATCCTGTTTAGGGATATTGCTTCTGAAATTGGGAAATTTGCTTCCCCGTCAACATGAATATTGAAAACAACTTCAAATACATCTCCAGCTTTTAATGGAATTAACTGACCTAAATCAAAGGTGTAGTAACCCGGATTGGAGATTCCTTTTTTAACCAGTACCAGCTCATCATTTACATATACGGATGCTGTCCAGTTGGTAATTTTTTCAAAGTAGGTTGAAACAGCAGCAAGATATTCGTCATCGCCTGCAGTGAAAACATTCTTATACCAGACAGTATCTGAAGAGTTGCAGAAGAGGTATGTAATTCCTGCTATGTCATACTGGTAATTTTTATCATATTTTTTTGTGTCATTAAATATTATTGTATATGCAGAATCTTTAATGCCAGGCTGGGCAAATTTCATATCATAATATGATACATAGAAGTATCCGTTTTCACCCCATGAAGGTCCCCAGCTGTTTCTTACAATCCATGCACCATCTCCTTCAATGGAGTTTGACCATTTGAAATTGGATTTGGAATAATTGTCATCCCATCCGACAATTGTTACTGCATGATTCGATGCTACATTTGAATAACAGTAATAACCTTTGGTTGTACTGTCATAATAGTTACCGTAATAAGCCATGGATGTTCCAACAGCACCATATTTTAATATTGCTTCTTTTATTGCATCATTATCAGTGTAATTTTCACGTGATAAAAACAGTATATTTTGAACATGGAAAATGCTGTTGAATATGGATGACAATACTGATTTATCATCGAATAAGTCATCCATTTCAGATACAGGACCCAACCAGCTTGTCAGATATCCCCAAGGCATATTATCATAACCGCCATCATTTGTATTCATATTCCACCCGTAATCTGAAAATAAAGCGGCAAGATTTTTCATGTTTTCCTCGGATAAATCATAAGCATTGCCTGTAGCCTTAAGTAAACATGACTCCAAAACTGAAATCGCTGTAAATGCCCAGCAGTTACCTGAAGATTGCTGATTTTTTACAATAGTTGTAAATCCGTTTTCATAGAGATTATATCTGGAAGGGATTGAATCTATAGGAGTGTCATTGAATTTAACCATTGAATAATTTCCGCTGCCAATTGTCAGATTAACATTTGAAGAGTCAAAAAGGTCATTATTCAGATATGCATTATTATCTGAAAATTTATTGAATCCCAATATTGGGACTTTAACTGTGTTTAAAAGAGAGTATACTGCTCCGCCGATAAAAGATGCATTATTACCATTGAATATATTAGCTCTCATAAAAAGAGAGGTAGAGTTGTCTGCAAATACTGCTCCACCATTTCTTGCTGAATTGCTAATGAATTTTGAACTGGTCAGTGAAAGATTACCATACATGTGATAAATAGCTCCGCCATTCCATTTTGCAGAATTGTTTTCAAAATATCCGTTATTTAATGAAAAAGTGGATTTTAAAGAAGTTATCGCTGAGCCAAATGTTGCAGAACAATTTATAAAATCAACGTTTTTACCGTCAAATGAGGAATATTTAATGTAAACTGCTCCTCCGGCATCATCAATCGAACGTGAATTATAAAACTTTGATTTTGAAATGACTACACTGCCTGTATTTTCACATGCAATTGCTCCACCGTAATTATATGCAAAATTATTGATAAAAAGTGAATCGGCAATTTCAAGATTACCGCTGCCCATATAAATTGCACCACCATAGACGGCATAGTTGTCAGAGAAAGTACAATTATTTAATGTTAGTTGTGCATTAGGGTAATCAGAAGGAGTATAAATTGCTCCACCGAAATTATTTCCATAGGAATCCGGACGTGAGCCATATCCGTATGAAAAGACTGTATTATTTGCTGCAATTTTACCTAAATTGGTAATTGACATGTCCACAAAAGTTACATTTTGTACTGTTAAAATGGTGCTTACTTTAAAACCGACACCGGCATAACTTATTATGGTTTTTTCAACATCACTACCGTAAATATTAACCCTTTCAATATTTTTATTGGAATCCAGTTCATATTCCCCATCTGCAAGATAAATATTGCAGTTTGATTTGATTCTATCGGCGGTTAAATATTTATAGGGATTGTCTATAGATCCATTTCCATCACTTTCAGCTGAGGCATTGAAATAATAGTCATTAGATGCCTTCAATATATTTCTACCCAGATTTGCTGAAAGAGATGGTGATTCATTAAAATTATCGTTATTTAGCATATCAGTAGAATTATCTGCTGCAAAGCCTGCAGGAATTATTATTAATAAAAATAATAATGCTAAGCATATACTAAACAAACTGCATCTCTTTTTATTCATATTTTGACCTTCAAATTAAAATTTAATTTATATTATTTTAATTTATATTTATAATAATATAAATAATCAACTGAACTTTAAAAATTTATACTTAAAAATATATATTAAAAATTGATGAAAGGATGTTATTGTTTAATAATTAAATTAAATAAGGATACAACCATTAAAATAGGAAAGAAACTTGGAAAAATAGATTTTAATAAAGGATATTATGTCTATGTGGGCTCTGCTATGAATTCACTTGAATCAAGAATTAAAAGACATTTGAGTGACGAAAAAAAGCTTCACTGGCATGTGGATTATCTTTTGAGAAAAGCAGAAATTACAGATGTAATCTACAACGAATCAAAAAGAAAAATAGAATGTGACCTTTCACAGTTGATTTCGCTAAAATCAGAAGGCATTGAAGATTTCGGATGTTCAGACTGTGAATGTGAAAGCCACCTATATTATTTTAAAAATAGAAATGAAGCTATTGAGACTGTTGAAAATGATTATAACTCAATAGCTATGGATTTTAAATATTTTAAAAAATAAATCCCCGTTTTTTCTTGTGTCTGTAGGATATTTCAAATGAATCAAGGGCTATTTTTTTCAAAACCTCCCTGTCTTCATCATTAATATTGACGACACTTTCCCATTCCTTTTCCAAGGCAGATATTTCATCAAGAATAGTTATACCCTTTTCGGTTAAAGTGCAGTCATATTCAAGGCCGTTTCCAGGATTTAAATCTACTTCAACCAGATTATACTTTTCAAGTTTCTGATATTTCTTCAAATATAATCCTAAATGCATATTGAACAGGTCGTCCTTTTTAGCTTTTTCAAACTGTTTTACACGAATCTTTTTGTGATGATGCTTTTCATGCTTTTTGACCTGCTTTAAAAGTTTGATTTGACTTTCATGAAGAAATATGCTTAAGTCTTCACGTACATAAGTCATCTTGGACTCTTCAATAATGCCAATCAGTGAGGAGGCAGGCATTTTTGCAATTGCATCTTTGTGAGGATGTGCCATTAAATCACCTTATTTCATCTGACCGAATATTCCTCTCATCAGACCTTTAGTTACCTCACGTGCAGCTGTGTTAACAGCCTGAGAAGCAGCTTTTTCAATAGCCTTCTGCTGAGCGGTCTTTTTGGTTTTCTTACCTGTAGTCTGTGTTTGACCTGACAATACTGTACCTAAAATATCGCCTAAAATTCCTCCTGCATTCAGTTGAGGCTGCTGCGGAGCTTCTTCAGCTTCACTTTGAACAGGTTCACCAGCAGGTTCTGTTTGAACTTCAACTTTTGCCTCTTCAATGACTTCAATATCACTATGCGGAACTTCACTTTCAACATTAGGATTTGAATCAATTTTATTTAAAAGCATTTCATAAGCAGACAATCCGTCTACAGCTTCCCAGTATTTTGATTTAAGTTCTGAAAGGTTAATCAGTTCCCCTCTCATTGCATCATCAATAGCTCCGATATAACTTTGCGGAGGAACAATATCGACTTTTTGAACTACTCCAGGTACACCTTTTTCATCTAAAACAGAAACCAGCGCTTCACCGATTCCAAGTTCGGAAATTACAGAGGCAGTTTCAAATTCAGGATTTGGTCTGAATGTTTCTGCAGCCACTTTAACGGCTTTCTGGTCTTTTGGAGTGTATGCATGAAGTGCGTGCTGTACACGGTTTCCGAGCTGTGCCAAGATATCGTCAGGAATATCTGCAGGGGACTGTGAGATAAAGTACAGTCCTACCCCTTTTGAACGAATAAGCCTTACAATCTGTTCGATTTTTTTGGCAAATTCAGGAGACATATCATCAAATAACAGATGAGCTTCATCAAAGAAGAATACGAATTTAGGTTTATCCATATCCCCAACTTCAGGTAAATTCTCAAATAATTCTGATAACATCCAAAGCAGAAATGTTGAGTAAATTTCAGGAGACAATGATAATTTTTGAGCATCCAAAACGTTGATTATACCTTTACCGTTGTCATCAACTCTCATAAAGTCATCCAAAACAAGTGCAGGTTCACCAAAAAATTCATTTCCGCCCTGGTCTTCAAGTGTGATAAGGCTTCTTAAAATGGTATTTGCAGATTTCTCAGCAATTGCACCGTATGCGCTTTCATATTCTGCCTTGTTTTCAACAACATGATTGATCATTGACTTTAAATCCTTCATGTCAATGATTAAAAGAGATTTTTCATCAGCTACTTTGAAAACTATATTCAAAACGCCCTGCTGAGCTTCAGACAAGTTCAGGATTTTTCCCAGAAGTGTAGGACCCATTTCAGATAATGATACACGAACAGGAAGACCTTTGGCTCCGAATAAATCCCAGAATTCAACAGGATATGCCTGATATTTGAATCCTTTAGCTGCAAGGCCATATTTTTCCACATTGGTTTTAATCTTTTCTGTTTCAGAACCTATTTTGGCAAGTCCTGAAATGTCTCCTTTCATATCCGCTAAAAATACAGGAACCCCCATGTCTGAAAAAGATTCAGCCAGAGTTTTTAAAGTGATTGTTTTACCTGTACCTGTTGCTCCGGCTATCAGACCATGACGGTTAGCCAGTTTCAGCTGCAATTCAACACAAACATTTTCATTGCAACCAATCAATATTTTGTCATCTGCATACATTGTATTCACCCGTTTTCTATTTTTTTAATTAACCAATTAGTTTTTTTAACAATATTTTGTCTATTGAATGCTTTTGCAATCCTTTTGATTGCATCAAGGTTTTTAACGAAATTATCCAGCCATGAGAATATATCTCCCGGATATACCTGAATCTGATATTTTCTAAACAGCTTATTTGATATATCTTGAGGGTCCTTGCCTTTAAGTCTTTCGTGAATTATCACTTCTGAAATTCCCCTCTGCATGCATGAGCAGAACGGCCTGTCCTGACATTTGCACTGCATGAAATCACTTTGAAGAGCAATCAGTGCATCCTGGAATTTCTTATCAACCTTTTCAATGGCTTCACCTGAAGATATAATGTCCAAAGTGGATTCTGCGAATAATCTGGTTGAAAATTTAATCTTTAATGCATTGGCTATCTGATTGTGTATAACGCTTGAAAGATAAGCATTTTCAAACATCTCCAAATCAAGGGCCATTGCCAGTATAAGTACCTTAAGCTTGTCATATTTGTCCTTTTTCTTATACATTGGAGACAAGCCGACATAACGTTTAAGATAATTGTAATCGTTTAATGTATTTTTAATAAATTCCGCATCCTCAATTGATAAAAATGAAACTGATGCGGCACGGCCGTACCTGGTTACCTGCAGTCTGTTGTTGTAACTTCTATCAATAAGACCAAGGTCTTCCATCTCATCAACTGCAATCTTTATGCTTATCGGAACGTCAATATTCTTATAGAATTTATTTAACTCATCCATTGAGTTTATTGATGTTGATGATATGTCTGCAAGAATCTGTTCATATGCTGACTCTTCATCATATTCAATATATACATCCTCGCTATTGCTTTCCAAAAGTTCCAGCGCCTTTGCTTCTTCTGATTCACCGGCAAAATCATTTCCAACTTCAGGAATCAAATATACTATACCTCTGTCATGATATGACGGCCTTCCTGCACGTCCAAGCATCTGTGAAAACTCATTGGGATTGATCCATTTATTTCCCATTACCAGTGAGTCGAATATTACCTGTGATGCAGGAAAATCAACACCTGCTGCAAGAGCTGCTGTTGTAACAACACATGAAATCTTTCCCTTGTCAAAGTCCTTTTCAATCTTTTCTTTTTTATAGTAGGAGAGCCCTGCGTGATACGCTTTGGCATTGACTCTTTTGTTTGAGAGGAAATTTGCAATCTGATGAGTTTTACGCCTTGAATTGGTAAATATTATAGTCTGGCCTCTGAAACCTTTCTTGGATTTTGAATTGAATTCCCTTTTAGCTAATTTCTGCATCAGGTGACGCTTCTGGGATTCGTTTCTAACATAAACAAGATGCCTTTCAAGAGGAACAGGACGCTCATCGTATTTTACAAGTTTCATGTTGAATTCATCAGCCAGAAACTCAGGATTTTTGACAGTAGCTGAAAGTCCTATAATTTGAGTTTTAGGATATAAATGTTTTATACGCTTTATCAAACCGTTCAGGCGTGTTCCCCTGTCTTCATCATCAATCATATGAATTTCATCGATTAGAACAACTCCCAGATTGGACAGGCTGTCTGAATTGCCGTTTCTTAAAAGATAATCTATTCCTTCATATGTTGCAACTACAATATCTGATTTTGAAACGTCAGAGTCCGGAAGTTTCAGCTCACCTTTTGCCTTTACACGGTTTCTTCCAACCTTAATTGCAACATTTAAACCTAATTTTGAATATTTCTTTTTAAAGTCCCTGTATTTCTGGTTTGCAAGAGCCACAAGCGGAGTGAGAAATACGAATTTCCGTCCTTTTAAAGCTTCTGTTATTCCTGCAAGCTCCCCTACCAGTGTTTTTCCAGATCCTGTTGCACTTACAACCAGCAAATCTTCCCCTTTAAGGAGTCCCTCTTTAATGGCAAGATATTGAACCGGCAGTAATTTGGTATTTCCAGAATCCAAGAGAACTTTTTTAAAGTTTTTAGGTATTTTTAACCGTTTCATATCAACCGGAGGTACAATATGTCTTGATTTACGGGTCTTATCGAATAATGTCAGGTTTCTGTTTTTCAACGCATCAAAGTGAGGGTCAAGAACTGAGAGTGTCTTTTCAAGACTTCCGGTTTTTTCAAGTGTCTTTTTGAGATTTCTAAAAATCGCCTTGTCAAAGCCCTGAAGCTTTAGCTCCTCTTTAATTGTATCATGAGCACAGTCCTTACAGATTAGCTGATTGTTGAATTTATATGAATAATCAGAGTTTACTATTGTAATATTTCCTTCATATGCACAGTAATCGCATACCTGAGTATGTCTTACCTTGATATTTAGAGATTTTAAGTATTTTTCAACCTTTTCATCTTTGGTTGCCAGAAAAACTGCCTGAGAGCGAAGCAATTTTATGACTTCTCCAGGAGGCACCAGTTTTTCATTTAATGTGGAGTTGTCCTTAAAGTTATAATCCGCTACAAATCTTGAAATTGCCAATGAATCTCCTTCATGAGCAAATTTGATATTTCCAACAAATTCCGGTTCTCTTTTATAATTCAGCGCACCTTTTGGAGAACCTATCGGATATAATCTCCACTGTTTTTTGACTTTCTTTAAAACTAGCATTGTATTTTAATATATTTTTAATTGTTAATAAATTTTAAAAAAAATAATATCTTCAATTATATAATTGAAACGTTCATTATTATCCGAAACAATAGACAAGAAAATATTCGTATCCAGAAAATGATGATTATTATCCAAGTTAGTTCCCTCTAAAATTTTCAAGATAATTTCTTTTGCTTAGAATTATAATCTTTTCTAGAATAATCTTTAGTATTAATTAATAGTTCTGTTTTATCAATAGCATTTTCTAAATCATATAAACTATTCTTAAACTCTGAATTCCATTGTTCAATTTGATTATAATAATAGCTAAATTTTACTAACTAAGAGCAATTTTACTAAGTGAGAATAATTTTATTAAAAAATACAATTAAAAAAAAAGTTTAAAATTTGATTACTAATCAATGTAATCAAATCTTGTTTCAAGAATAATAATCAGAGCAAATCCGATTATTGCAACAATAACGCAAGGAAGTAATCCTGCAAAGTTTATACTAACTGCATTAGCCACTTCTACAGCCGGAACTTTAAGTGATCCAAGCATTACACCAATGAGAAATGCCATTGTCACTTCCTCATGATTTTTTAAAAGGAAGTTCAGGATTTTGGAAAATCCTAAAATACCAATCAGGGCACCGACTACAAATACTATGATTTCAGACAGGTGAAACTGGTGAAGTGCATTAAGCATGTATTCATACTGGCCTAAAAGCAGAAGCAGAAATGAACCTGAAATTCCCGGAAGAATCATTGCACAGATTGCAATCATACCTGAAAGGAATAATATAATTAAAGAATGGTTAGCTGCTATCGGATTTAAGCTTACAAATATATATGTTAAAATCATACCGATTATTGCAAAAACAACATGTTTTAAGTTAATCTTTTTGATTTTTCTAAATAAAATCACCGCTGAAGCTACAATCAGTCCTAAAAAGAATGAATATGTAAGTGCAGTATGAACATCCATACAGTAGGTTACGACTTTTGCCAGTGTTAAAAATGCAACACCAATACCTAAGATTAACGGTATGAAAAACTTGAAATCAATCTCTTCAAGCAGTTTTGACCAGAATCCTCTTAAATCTCCTTTAAATAGAGGCCTTACAAATCCGAAACTGATTTTACTAATTGCTTCAACCAAATGACCATAAATTCCAGTAATTAAAGCTATTGTTCCTCCTGAAACACCCGGAACAATATCTGCAGAGCCCATCAGAACTCCGCGAATGAAAATTAAAATAGCTTCCTTAATATAAAAATTCAATTTATCACCTAGATACTAATTATATAATTATTAGGCTAAACTGTTTTAAATAGATTATCAAAAAAAGAAATAATGAATAATTCTAAAAAGAATTATTCATCATTGAAAGGTTGTGGAAGTTCACAGACTCCACTGTCTTTTGCAAGATATGCATATGCAAATGCTGCACAGATTGCACCGAGAATTGGACCGACCAGATAAATTGGGAAGAGACTCCATAGGTTTTGTCCTCCTAAAATCATGTCCATCAGGTATGGTCCGAATGTACGTGCAGGGTTAATTGATGCACCGGTAAATGCACCTAAAACAACGATAACAGCAGCCACAGTCATACCGATAGATATTCCGGCAAAACCAGGTTCTGCTTTTTTATCAACTGCAACACCCATTACAACCATCATTAAGAAAAATGTTCCTAAAAATTCTGCAAACATTGCCTGGAAGTAGCTTACACCCATTCCAGGAGCTGTTGCGCCTAATCCTCCGATTGCGACAGCCGGAGCGCCGAGGCATAAGTAAAGACATAAACTTCCTAAACATGCACCGATAACCTGAGCAACTATATAATAAATACTGTCAACCAGATCGATGTTTTTGGTTACAAGAAGCCCGATAGTTACAGCAGGATTTAAATGTGCACCGGATATCTTACCGAATACATAAATACATATCATTACAGTCAGACCAAATGCTAAAGCAATAGCAATCCAGTCACCTAAACCGCCTAAAAGTCCAATTCCAGCAGCGCCAGGAGTAACGCCTTCAGAAATGAGAAGTGTTACAACTGCAGCACCGGTACCGAAAAATACCAAGAAAAATGTTCCAAGCAGTTCTGCAAAGAATTTTTTTCTAATATTACAAGTCATTTTTATCGCCTATACAGCTTCTCTCCATTGACAGTATTCGTGTTTGTTGTCCACAAGTGAAGCGGCAGCACAGTTTTTACAACCCCTTACAGGTGATCCTGGTGCTCCTTTGTTAAGTGCAATGATGTTTGTCATCATGGTTGCTGTAATTGGTTCTGAGGTTAAAAGACATGGATAGTCTGCTAATCTCATGAGTGAAGAGAATCTTACTGTAATTGCACATGCAGGATAAGTGTATCTTTGTGGGTTCATTACAATTTCACTTTCAAGAATTGGGCTTAAGTCAACTGCCAATCCATTGATTTTTGGCACTAGTTCTCCGCCGGTGCCTGCTCTGAACTTACGGGCTGAACTGATTGCGTTAAATCCTCTGTAAATCATGTCCATAAAGTCACAGTTGTGCAATTCAGCAGCTGCACCTCTTGTTGGATACTGCTGTACAAAGTTGTGGAATCTTTTGGAGAACAGGTCAACTACCATCGGAGCATTGAATCCGTCAAGTTCCAGGATGAATTCAGTAGCGCATGCTGATGAACCAGTAGCTAATTTAAGCACGTCAAATTCTGATTTATAGTTACCAAGGTTGGATGTTAATGTGTTTCCGATTACGTCTGCAGTTGCCTGAACGATAGCTAAAGTAACGTCATCCTTACACATGTTGTAGGTTGATTGACCTATGTGGTGTCCGATATCACCAACACAGTATGCAGGAACTGTTACAATGTTTCCGTAGTGTACTCCATCATCCATTGCAGCTTTAACTGTTGAAGTCATTGCTTTTTTATACTTGTTCATGTAGTCTCTTACATCAAATGAAGAGTGGTCTGCATCATCCATTAATGTTCCTTGTCCTTCAATAGGAGTTTTATAAATCATTTGCAATGCTTCAATTTCCTTTTCTGTTGCTTCAGCCGCAGTTGCTCCTGCTTCAATAGCGTTTGCAAATGCATCCCCAATACCGTAGGATGTGTTCATACCCCATGATTTTGCAGATAGAATTGCCTGTTTGTGAGCCTCAGGAATATCTATTTTTTGCAGTATTTGATTTACAACATTACTGGTACTTCCAGGCATCAGTGCAAAGTCCACTACACAAGTCGGTCCGTAAAATCCGCCGTATCTTCTGATTGATTCTTTTGCAACAATAGCTTCATTATCGGCGATAGCCTGGATAAATTTGTCTACACTGTCTGCAAATTCACCGTCTTCTTCACACAAGATTTCCAGTACAGGAGGGGTCTGGAAATGTTCAATGAACGGGTCATCTTCGCATTTTAATGTGTCAGTAATGGAAGACAAAATTTCGTAATGGTTTTTTACAGATTCCTTGTGCAGGTTAATTACTGATTCTGCCTGGTTGTCTAATGCTTTCATGCCAGATACTGCATCTGCATAAGGTTTCGCATCAGTAATTTTAAAGTCATTGTACCTATTTTCTGATATAACGCTAACGTCTGCTTTTTGAGCAGCCATTGACTCGTTTATCATTTTTTCATATAACTCTCTCATTTTTATCACCTAGGTAATAAGAGCAGAATATACTCTTAAATAATAATAAATTATTCACCATATTATTTAAATCTGTTTAAATGATTTTTTTAAAGAAAAGAGTTATTGTTAAATGTTTAATGAACAAAAAAATAGTTGAATAATTTTAAAAATTAAAGTGGAAAAATTTATCCACTTTTTAAAATAATTTAGCTAAACTGCATCAGAACCTCGCTCACCTGTCCTGATTCTTATTACTTCTTCAACATCAGAAACAAATATCTTACCGTCACCGACCTCACCGGTTCTGGCACTTTCAATAATGATATCGATTATATCTTCAAGGTCCTCTTCATTTACAATCAGTTCAACTCTGGTTTTTGGAATCAGATCAACACAGTAGCTGGAACCTCTGTATGATTCGCGAGTACCCATTTGTCTGCCTCTTCCTTTAACTGTTGAAACGTTCATTCCTTCGCATCCTGCTTTTAAAAGAGATGCTTTTACATTGTCAAACATTTCTTCTCTTATTACTGCAATAATCCTTTTCATATTACCACCCTAAAATAATTATATCCTATAACCTGATTCTTTGTGCAATGCTGAATCAAGACCGGTTATCTCTTCTTTATCTTCAACTCTTAATCCTACTGTTATATCTAGTACTTTTGCTATTAATAGACTTGCAACAAATGCAAATGCCGCTGTTGCAGCAACTGCTATAATTTGAACCAGCAGCTGATTCGGATTTCCGTAAAAGAGTCCTGCAACCCCATTTATTGCCGGAGATGCAAACAGTCCTGTTGCTATCAGTCCCCAGACTCCTGAAAGCCCGTGGACTCCGAATACATCCAGAGCATCATCATATCCAAATCTGTCCTTGAGATTGTATACTGCATAATATGATATTAAAGCTGCACCCAGACCTATCACTATTGAACCTGAAAGGGAAACAAAACCTGCCGCAGGAGTGATTGCTACAAGACCTGCAACCGCACCGGTTATTGCTCCAAGAACTGTCGGTTTTCCGATTTTCATTACATCAAGTATTACCCATACAATCATTGCCACTGCCGCTGCAGTATTTGAAACAAGTATTGCTGAACCTGCAAGTCCGTTAGCTGCCAGTGCAGATCCTCCGTTGAATCCCATCCATCCGAACCATAGAAATCCTGCGCCTAAAATTGAATATCCAAGGTTGTGAGGAAGCAGTGATGTATCTCTTCTTTTACCTAATACAAGTGCCAATGCAAGAGCTGAAAAACCTGAGTTGACCTCTACTGCAACTCCTCCTGCAAAATCAATTGCACCCATATTCATCAGCCATCCTCCGCCCCATATCCAGTGACATATAGGAATATAGACAAATGTGACCCACAATACTGTAAAAAGAATCCATGATTTAGTTTTCATTCTTCCAACGATTGCACCTGAAACGACTGCTGCTGTAAGGGCAGCAAAGGTAAGCTGAAAACCTGCATAAACAAATGTAGGAATAGTTCCTGTAAGTGAATCGACACCTATTCCTTCCATTAAAAGACTTTGAGGAATTCCGATTATTCCAGAAAGACTTTCCGGAGCGAATGCTATCTGATATCCGTATAAAATCCATATAATACTTGCTATTGCAAATGCAATGAGCGATAAAAACATTGAGTTTAAAACGTTTTTTCTTTTTGACAAACCGCCATAGAAAAATGCTATACCTGGAATACTCATTAAAAGAACCATAATTGTTGCAACAAGCATCCAGGCAGTATTACCTGTACTTAAAACCATAATTATCACTAACCAAAATGTCGGAAAGACAATGTCGGAAATTATCTTCCGTCAAAAATATATTGAACAAAATAGTATATAAATGTTGGGAAAATTTAAAAAAAATAGTGAATAATAGAAGAAATCATTTGCCGATGTCTTCTACCAATTCTTTTGCATAAGGAGTAATATTTTCATCAAGCATACGTTCCAGGAACTGACCTGTGTATGTTCCGGCCTCAGCAACCTCTTCAGGAGTTCCGGTAGCTATAACTTCACCACCACCGTCACCTCCTTCAGGACCAAGGTCTATAATGTGGTCTGCAGTTTTGATAACATCTAGATTGTGTTCTATTACAACTACAGAGTTTCCTGCATCGGTCAGTCTGGCCAATACTTCAAGCAGTCTTTTGATATCTGCGAAATGAAGACCTGTAGTCGGTTCATCCAGAATATACAATGTTTTACCAGTACTGGTTCTTGAAAGCTCTTTAGCAAGTTTGATTCTTTGAGCTTCCCCACCGGACAGGGTTGTTGCAGGCTGACCAATTTTCATATAGCCTAATCCAACGTCATACAATGTCTGGAGTTTTTTGGTAATTTTTGGAATGTTTTCAAAAAATTCCAGTGCTTCTTCCACAGTCATTTCAAGAACTTCATAGATATTTTTACCTTTGTATCTTATATCCAAGGTCTCTTCATTGTATCTTTTACCGCCGCAGACTTCACATGGAACGTAAACGTCAGCTAAAAAGTGCATTTCAATCTGAACGATACCGTCACCGGAACATGCTTCACATCTTCCGCCTTTAACGTTGAATGAGAATCTTCCAGGCTTGTATCCTCTGGCTTTGGACTCAGGAGTGTTTGCAAAGAGATCTCTGATGTCTGTAAATACGCCAGTATATGTTGCAGGGTTTGATCTTGGAGTTCTTCCGATAGGTTTCTGGTCAATTGCAATAACCTTATCGATGTTTTCAAGTCCTTCAATTTCCTTGTATTTTCCTGCAAACATGAATTTTTTGGATAATTTACCGCTAGCTCCCTTGTATAGGATTTCATTGATTAAACTACTTTTACCTGAACCGCTCACACCAGTTACGCAGGTAAACTTGCCTAACGGAATTTCCACATCAATATCTTTCAGGTTATTCTGCTCAGCACCGATGATTTTAATGAAATTACCGTTTCCAGGACGCCTTTGTTTTGGAATTTCAATCTTTTTGGCTCTTGAAATGTACTGGCCTGTAATTGAGTCAGGATTGTTCATAATATCCAGAGGTGTTCCCTGAGCAACTACCTTACCACCATGCTCACCTGCACCCGGACCAATGTCTACAACATGGTCTGCAGATAAAATTGTCTCTTCATCGTGCTCAACAACAACCAGAGTATTTCCAAGGTCTTTAAGTCTTTTTAAAGCTTCAATAAGTTTTATATTATCTCTTTGGTGAAGACCAATACTTGGCTCGTCAAGAATATATAAAACACCAACCAGACCTGAACCAATCTGAGTAGCCAGCCTGATTCTTTGAGCCTCTCCACCTGAGAGAGTTCCTGAAGACCTTGACATTGAAAGATAATCAAGACCCACTTCAACCAAAAAGCTTAAACGTTCCTTAATTTCTTTTAAAACCTCTTTTGCAATGAAGTTTTCACGTTCTGTAAGTTCAAGATCCTGGAAGAACTGATAGGAATCCTTGATTGCCAAATCACAAACGTCAATGATTGATTTTCCGCCGACAGTAACTGCCAGAATTTCAGGTCTCAATCTTTTACCGTCACAGACATAACATTTCCTGTCTGACATGAATTTTGAAAGGTATTTTCTTGAATAGCTTGATTTAGTCTCAAAGTATAATCTTTGCATTCTTGGAACAACACCTTCAAATCTGCGGTTGACCATGTATGATTTGTTTCTTCTCTTGAAGGTGAATGGAATTTTTTCATCACAGCCGAAAAGGACTGCATCCTGATGAGCTTTTGAAAGCTCTTCAAAAGGAGTATCCATACTGAATTTAAAATGCTTTGAGACTGCATCCAGCATCTGATAATAGTAATTTTCCCGTTTTTTGGAACTTGCCCATGGAACGATAGCTCCTTCATTTAGTGACAATGCCTTGTCCGGAACAACCAGATCTGGGTCGATTTCCATTTTGGAACCTATACCGTTACATTCAGGACATGCCCCCTGAGGAGCGTTGAATGAAAACATCCTTGGAGTGAGCTCTTCAAAGTTTATTCCACAGTCAACACATGCGAAGTGCTCTGAGTATTTTTTCTCATACTCCTTTTCACCATTGTCAAATAAAACAGTAACAAGACCTTCTGTCAGCTCAGTTGCAGTTTCTAGTGAATCAACCAGTCTTCTTTTAAAATCGACATTCTTTCTGATTTTAAGCCTGTCAACCACAACATCAATATCATGGCGGTATGTTTTTGCAAGCTGGATATCCTCATCAAGGTCCCTGACTTCACCGTCAACACGCACTCTTACAAAACCTTTGTTTCTAAGCTCTTCAAGTACATCTTTGAACTGACCTTTCTTATCACGGACAATCGGTGCTAAAATATGGATTTTAATTCCTTCACCTTCTTCGATGATAGAATCACCAATCTGACCAATAGTCTGATGAGAAATCTCCTTTCCACAGTTCGGACAGTGCGGAATACCAATTCTTGCAAATAATAATCTTAGATAATCATAAATTTCTGTTATTGTACCTACAGTTGATCTCGGGTTTTCTCTTGTTGTTTTCTGGTCAATTGAAATTGCCGGAGACAAACCTTCTATTGACTCCATTTCCGGTTTTTTCATCTGACCCAGGAATTGTCTTGCATATGCGGATAGAGATTCAACATATCTACGCTGTCCTTCAGCATAAATTGTATCGAAAGCCAAAGATGACTTTCCAGACCCACTGAGACCAGTAATTACAATAAATTCATCACGAGGGACAGTGACATCAATATCCTGAAGATTGTGCTCACGTGCGCCCTTGATGACAATTTTTTTTCTAGAATCTTCTGCCATAATTCACTCCTAAAAATTAGTTATATAATATTAGAACAAACTTACTTATAAAGTATTTGAGAGAGCATTTGACAACTATTCAAAATTTTCATTCCAAATTGTGAGACCTTTAATTTTTTCAAAATCAGAATCAAAAGTAACAATTTTACTAATTCCATTCTGAAACATAGTGGTCAAAATTGTACAATCGGAATAATTTATAGCAGAATCATAGTTCAAATAGATATCAATCGCAGTTTCATAATCTGAATCAGTCAAATATTTGATATCAAACATTTCATTAATTACTCTGAATAATTCTTTTCCAACCTTTCCTCCTTTACCAGTAAAAGAATTTAATGTTTCATTCAATACAGTATTATTAATGACTTTCCTCTCATGAATAGAATCACTCATCTTTAAAGCAGTTTCATGATGAGAATCTGTTTTAATCAATAATGCTATTAAAAATGTAGTGTCAACAAATATCACTATAATTCCCCTCTACCTGATCTTCTTTTCAAATCAACAACATCAGTTTCTTCATCAAGAGAAATCGCAAATTTCGCTAAATCAGATAAAGGTCTTTGTTTTTCCACTTCCACAATAATCACATCCTTTTCAACTCTCCAATTAAGAGTATCTTCTAAAGTTATTCCAATCTCATCCCTAATTTTACTTGGAATAACTGTCTGAAATCCTTTATATATTTTTGAACTGACAATGCCATCCATAATATCACTTATCTAATTGTTTAAAATTCCTAATATTTAATATTTTAGAAAGTAATATTTCCTAAAATATAAAAATACTAAAATTAAAAATAATACTTAAAAAATACTCAAAATTGATTATAATAATTAATTTAACTTTAAACTTAATATATATTTCCATATAAAGCTAAAACAAAATTATAATCTTTTAATAATATTTTAAAGAAAAATAAAAATTGTTTTAACTTAAAAAAATAATTAAAAATTAAAATACAGAAATAATTACTTATCAAAGCCTTTTAAAGCATAAAGTTTGTTTCTCAGCTCAGCTGCCCTTTCAAAGTCAAGTCTTGCAGCCGCTTCCTTCATGTCCTTTTCCAAATCTTTAATCAGTAAGCGAAGTTCATCCTTAGGCATTTTATCGACTTCAGCACCGGTAAGGCCTTTGTATTTTTCCTCTTCCTCAGCAATTTTTTCTTTAAGGGTTCTCTGAGTGGATTTTGGTGTGATACCATGAACTTCATTGTATTTCATCTGGATCTTACGCCTTTTGAGTGTAATATCGTATGCATTTTGAACAGAATCAGTCATTTCATCCACGTACATGATTACACGGCCGTTTACGTTTCTTGCAGCACGTCCGATAGTCTGTATCAGTGAAGTCTGGTTTCTTAAAAATCCTTCCTTATCCGCATCCAGAATAGCTACCAGAGAAACCTCCGGCAAATCCAGACCTTCCCTTAAAAGGTTTACACCAACAAGAACATCGAATTTACCTCTTCTTAAATCATCAACAATGTCAATTCTCTCAAGAGTATCAATTTCAGAGTGCATATATCTTACTTTAACGCCTATTCTTGCATAATAGTCAGTTAAATCTTCAGCCATCCTCTTTGTTAAAGTGGTTACAAGTACCCTTTCATCTTTTTCGGCTGTTTTCCTGACCTCTTCAAGAAGGTCTTCTACTTGGCCTGTAACCGGTCGGATGATGACTTCAGGATCAACAAGTCCGGTAGGTCTGATAATCTGTTCAACAACATTTCTTGATTTTGCAAGCTCATACTGAGCAGGTGTTGCTGATACATATATTACCTGATTGACAGATGATTCAAACTCATCAAAGCGCAAAGGACGATTTTCCTTAGCGGAAGGGAGTCTGAAACCGTATTCAACCAGAGTTTCCTTACGTGCCCTGTCACCGTTATACATCCCTCTGATTTGGGGAACGGTAACGTGGGACTCATCAATAATTGTTAAAAAATCATCAGGGAAATATTTTAAAAGAGAATATGGCTTATCTCCCCAGTTACGTCCGGACAGGTGCATGGAATAGTTTTCTACACCCGGACAGTAGCCCATTTCCTGAAGCATTTCAATATCAAATCGGGTTCTCTGCTCTAGTCTTTGAGCCTCAAGAAGCTTTCCAGTTAAATTCAGTTCATTTAGCCTTTCATCAAGTTCCTGTCTGATGTTTGCAAGAGCTACATCCATTTTGTCCTGACCGACTACAAAGTGCTTTGCAGGGAAAATCATGTATCTTTGAAGAGATTCCTGTTTTTTACCTGTGACTTTATCTATAATGCTGATTGCATCGATTTCATCACCGAAAAGTTCTATTCTTATCGGAGGTGTTCCGTGAACAGGATTGATTTCAATAACATCCCCTCTTACCCTGAACTGACCACGGTCAAATTCAATGTCATTTCGCTCATACTGCATGAAAACTAAACGTGAGAGAATTTCAGAGCGCTCATAAATGTCCCCTACAGCAATTCCGAAGGCAAATTCACCATAATCTTCAGGTGAACCTATACCGTAAATGCAGCTTACACTGCTTACAACGATAACATCATCTCTTGAAAGAAGAGACTGAGTTGCAGAATGTCTCATCATATCAATATCTTCATTGATGGACGCTTCCTTATCGATAAAGGTATCTGTACGTGGAACGTAAGCTTCCGGCTGATAATAATCATAATAGCTGACAAAATACTCCACTGCATTGTCCGGGAAAAATTCCTTGAACTCCTCATACAGCTGTGCAGCTAAAGTCTTATTGTGTGAAATAACAAGAGTAGGTTTCTGGACTTTTTCAATAACATTTGCCATTGTAAAAGTCTTACCTGAACCTGTTACACCTAAAAGTGTCTGTTCCTTAATGCCTTTTTTAATACCCTCAGCCAGAGAGTTGATTGCTTTTGGTTGGTCACCTAACGGTTTATAGGGTGACTTGAGCTTAAATTCTTTCATGATATCTAGTTTGGAATGGTAATGTTAAAACTGATATGAGTATAGCTTGGAGAACAGCATGGAGTGACCTTCTGGTCTCTTATAACCAGTTCGCCGTAGCCTTTCAATTCCTTTTCCAAATCTCTCATGACATTTGGAATCACTTCAGTTTTATAAACTTTAAGAGAGCCTAGAAATATTGTTTTTGCAGCCATTTTCATAACTGAAACGCTTTCAACAACATCCATTTCATCATATTTAGCTAAAATATTATTTGATTTGTCTACAAGCTCAGATTTGATTTGTTCTTTATCCATCTTAATCCCTCATGCAATTAAAAAAATCCGTCTTTTCAGCATCTACAATACTAATTATATTGCATATTATATTAATTATATTTTTTTACGAATAATTAATCTCAATTTTAATGCATAGAGAATTCTTACAAAAAAAAATTAAAAAAAAGTGTGAAGGATTTGAATCCTTCAGTCTAAACATTACTAGAACGGAAGTTCAAGATATTTGTTTATCAGAGTGTAGCTGTCTACATTCCAAAAGGATATGCTTCCAAATTTGTTGGACAAATCTGTTGAGTCCGCACAAATCCATGTGCCGTCAATGAGTACCTGAGTCCATACATGACCGAAAGTTTTTTGATTAATGTACAATGTACAGTATCCATGTACATATCTGGCTTTTAAACCTGCAGTTCTAAACATCACAATTAGAAGATGTGCCTGATCAACACCGTTTCCTTCTTTTTCAGACAGTGTCTTTACAGCACCTTTATCTGTATCGAAATAATAGCCATATTTAATGTTGAGCTGCACATATTCAAACAATGCTTTTGCCTTATCCATATCACTGGTTAAACCTTTTGTTAATGATTTCACCAATGACTTAATCTGTGCATTGTTGACCTGACAATTCCGGGTTGCCTTTAGATATGAATCTGAAGCTGCACCATTTTTCTCATTGATTCCATTGCGATATTTTGAAAGAGTGACTGTTGAGGAGCCTGAAGTGGAAGAGAAATTGTAATCATTGTTTCCTCCGAATTGGACTATAAATAAAATCAATGCCAAAAACATTGCAAAAGATATTGTTTATTTACATTAAATTTCATTTTATCACATCACTAATATATTATTTGAACTGAATAATATAGTTTAGTTAATAAGATTTACAAAATCAGACACAAGTAAAAAATTATTTACAATTTTTCAAATAAAGTTAAAAAATTTTATTATGGAATCTGTTATTTGAAAGTTCATACAAAAAAATCAAGTTAAATTCCTAAAAATAGTTGTCAAAATTGCAATGCAGCCCCAACTTTATTAAGCTGAGGCATTATCACAATTTTTCAGATGAAATGCTAAATGTTATATAATACTTTTTCAAAGTATAATTAACATCATTATATATAATTTTGATATTATATAAACGTTACAGATTATCAGTTACTCCCTTAACACATCTGCAATAGCTTTTGCAATAGATACTCGTGAAGTATCTGAAGACAAACTGTTTGTACCAATTATTTTTTCTGCACCTGCAGCATATATTCTTGTAGCACCATTGTTGGTCAATATCGGATGTACGCAGCATACATCAACAGAAGATGCACCATACTGTTTTAAGATGTTTATTGCATTTACAATGGTTCCTCCGGTTGCAATGATGTCATCAATTATGATTGCATGCATGCCTTTTACTGAATCCACATTTACAGTGTTTTCACTTTCACTATCGCATCTGACATCTACAATCTTTGTTTCTACTTTATCAGGACCTAAACGGACTTTGGTCAAGTAAGTGCAGTCACATCCTATTATTTCAGATATTTCCTGTGCAAATCCGTATGCACCTTTATCCGGAGCGATTATTAAAGGTTTGTCTCCGCCTTTTTTAAAGAATTTCTTATCGAGATACTCTGCAATAGCAGGCATTGCTGAGACGTTTCTTGCAGGAATATCAAAGAAATTCAATACGCATTCTTCGTGAATATTGAATGTGATGAACTCATCAGCACCAGCAGACTGAATCAATTCGCAAATAATTTTTGCAGAAATAGTTTCTCCAGGATTGAAACGTTTTTCCTGTCTTGCATATCCCATGTAAGGAACTACTGCACGTACCTTTTTAGCACCCAAATCCTTAAGATTAGCTATTATGAACAATAATTCCATCAGATTTTCATCCTGAGGATATCCTGTTGACTGGATAACGGTCACTTCATCGGGAATTTCACCGTCAATTCTTAAATATCTTTCTCCGTCCGGAAACTTACGAGTTTCAACGTAACATAATTCTTCACCAAGTTCACGAGCAACATGAGCTGCCAAGTCCTGAGATGCTGAACCACCTATAATCACAATATCACCAAAAATTTTATGATAATATATTTGTCATTGATAATTAAAAAAGTTAAGTATTAATATTTAAAGAATTAATAGAAAAAATCATGAGCAAAGCAAAAGTAATAATTGGAATTATAGCAATAATTATCATTGCGATTTTATTGTTTACAATATCAAGTCCAATATTAATTATTGCAGAAGATACAACTGAAGGGTCACCTGGAATAGATATGGCTGCAAAATTCACCGCTTTAGGTGGTTTTGAATGGATTTATCCGGGAAGTTCAGTTAATGCAAACGGACAGACTTTGCACAATGTTCATCAGGACTCCCCAAATGACCCCTATGGAGCTGCAAGAGACATAATGAGTTATACTTATCAGTTTACTCCTCATATGATTATCAGCGTAAATCCTGATGCTGCAGAAGACATTTTTGGAGATGGTTTGATAGACAACATCAGATCCAATGATGCATATAACGGTTATGCAGGCAGTGAAAATGCACAGGGAACAATGTCCAGGGGTGATGCGGTCAGTACTGCAATGACCAGCGGTACTTTCAATCCGTTAGCAATTCCGATAAATATGTTGATGGGAAATATTAAATTCATTTTAGTTTAATTTCCCTCTTTTTTCTATTTTTGAGCCATGGTATAAATAGATAAAACCACACCGACAAGTGAAATAACAAGCATTATTATACCATGTCTTTTGACAGTGCGATTTCTGGATTGAATCAAATAGAACGGCATGAAAAAACCAAAAAATGTGAAAAGGGACAAGCTGGTATTTTTTAGAAGTGTTCCTACAATAAACCCACTCCATGATAAAAATATAGTAACTATATAAGATGCAGCAATAGCTTTATAATTTACTGGCAGATTTTCTTCGCTGACATCCTTAAAAACAATGAAATTGTTAGGCTGAAGGCCTTCAACCAGTGGTGTGCCGCATTTAGCACAGTAATCATAATCATCCTGATTTTCAAAATTACATTTTTCGCATATTCTAGTCATTAGTTAACATTATAGTCTTTTAGTATAAATTATTTTTCTAAAATCATTGCTATTTCCCTGAAATAATCCCCCAGATAATTTTGGTTGGTTAGCTCAGCATAATATTTAAAGCCCAATTTTTCCAGTACTCTTTTTGATTGTGTATTTTCAATTCTGTATGATGCATAAATCTGTTTTACATCCAAATCATCAAATGCTCTTTTAACTAGAATTTCTGATGCTTCACCGGCATATCCCCGACCCCAGTAGTCTTGCGCTATCCAGTAGCCAAGCTCAGCTGCACCTTCACCCCACCAGTGATTCGTATCCGGATGGAAAAGCAGTCCTACACATCCGATTGGCACATCATCTTTTATAATCGCATATGTTTCTTTTTTGGCGAAAACCGTTTTGATAATATTTAAACTGTCTTCAACAGATTCATGCGGAGGCCATCCTGCTATAGGGCCAATTTTCGGATTTTTTGCAAAATGATACAGACATTCGGCATCACTTTCCTGCCATGGCCTTAAAATAAGATTTGGAGTTTTCAAAATCATTGTTAAAAATATGTTTTTAAAATATTTAACAATAATGTAAAGAATAATTTACAAATACAATTAATTAATTCAAAATACATACAATTTATTATGAAAGTTAAAGACGGAATCTGCGGTTTTCTCATTGGAGATGCATTGGGAGTTCCTGTTGAGTTTTACTCAAGAAGAGAACTTGAAGAAGATCCTGTCACAGACATGATCGGACATGGAACATACGATATGCCGAAAGGAACATGGTCTGATGATTCTTCAATGACATTAGCTACTATGAGAAGCATTGTAAACATGAAAGGAATTGATTATGAAGATATTATGCAGGAGTTCTGTGCATGGTATCAGGAAGATAAATACTGCCAGTATTTCAGGTTTGATATAGGAAACACTACAAGCCGCAGCCTAAACAGATATTTAAATGGAGAAGAAGCACTTAAAAGCGGCGGAACATCAACACATGACAACGGTAACGGTTCTTTAATGAGGATATTGCCACTGGCATATGTTCCAGACATAGACTATGAAAGCATAGGCAACGTATCAGCACTGACCCATGGCCATGACAGATCAAAAATAGCCTGCACATTGTATGTTGAAATAGCAAAATCAATGCTTGAAAGTGACTTGACAATCGATGAGCACATAAAGCATGCATGCGACAAAATAGCTGAATATTACAAAGAAAATGAAGAACTTGAACACTTTAAAAGAATAATTGATGATGACTTTTCAGGAGAGATAAGAAGCGGAGGATATGTTATTGACACCATTGAAAGCGTTGTCTACTGTTTGAAAAATACATCAAATTATAAAGATGCAGTTCTAAAAGCAGTTAATCTCGGCGGAGATACAGATACAACTGCAGCAATATGTGGAGGACTTGCAGGAATTTATTACGGTTTTGATGAAATTCCTACATATTGGCTTGAATCAATACCTCATCTTGATAAAGTACTTTCATTATGTGAAGAATTCGAGGAATTATATGATAAATGTTAGTGAAACTATTAAAAATATTAGGTCTACATGCAATAATTATGTAGACCCAGATTTAGTTGCAACCGTTGTTCATGATAATTACTACATGGGTTCAAACAATATTGAAGATTTGGACAAATTTGACATCAAAAAAGAAGATTCCTTTGAAGAAAAGATTTTAAAAATACTAAAGTACGAAAATGTCTTTTTAAATATTGGAATGTATGCATTCATACCTGTTATCAATGAATGCGACATATATTCAACTACAGACTATAATCTGAAGCTTACAGATGAGGAATTTGAAAAATATGCAAATGAAAAAGAAAGAGTTTTTGGAATTTTATTGAAAAAAAATTCAGCAGAATTCATAATTGGAAGCTGTGATTTATGCAACTGCAGCATTGATGCCGCATTTAAAGAAATAGAACCATCCGATTTGGATTTTTATAAAAAATTAAAAGAGATAATAGATAGTAAAATTATCTATTAATCATTTTCTTTTTGATTTCTTCCCACATTGCCTGTTCTTCACCACAACCGGTCATGATAACATATTTATAGTCAGAATTTCTGGCCAGTTCATTTAACCTTTCTATTCTAACATCCATTTCCTCATAACTCAGTGGATAAAACTCCGCATCAGGGAAATCCTGTTTTATGATATTATAATATTCTTCAGCTTTTTCTATTGAATGCCTTCCAGGAACAACAATAACATGAGCAGGATTCATGCTTTTAATTACCTTGTAATGGTCTTCAAAGATTTCCTCCTCATCAACATCAGGAGTAGTGTAGATGAACTCCAATGGAGCATCAACAAACTGATTCATGAACATTGCATTGATTTTAAGTGCATCACCATTATCACCCTGGCCCAATCCGACGAATTTTCCGCCGATATCAACAACTTCAAATCTTCCAGGCGGAATAAATGACATGTCAAGATTGTTGAATACTTTTTTAACAGTAGATTCGATATTTTCCACCTTAGGAGTGAATGATGCATAGGTTGTAATGGAAGCCAAGGTATTGTATATATTGTGGAAACCGTACGGAGGCACAGTAATGTCTATGTTAAAGTTAATGTTTTTTGAAACAGTGTAGTTGAATAAATCTCCTTCGACAGTGAGTTTCCATGAATTAGGAGCAAATTCAATATCAGTTAGTTTTACATTCAATTCAGGACGCTTGAATCCGCAGCTGCAAGTATAGATACCTCTGTGATTGAGATAATATTTTGAGTATGTTAATGTTTCACCGCATTTCGGACATTTTACCGCTTCACCATTAATGTCTTCAATTCCGTCGGTTTCAATTCCATAATAGTTTACATGAACATCTTTTTCTTTATCAAGCCCCAGCAGTGCAGTTCTTGGGTCATCAGCATTGGTTACGATAACCCCTCGCTTCATGCCCTGAGACAATAATCTTTTAGCTTTATAATAATCTTCAAACGGATTTTTAACACCTGCAACCTGAGTATGTTCCTGGGAAATGGTTGTATAAACCACACCAACTGGGTCAACGACTCTCTGAACAGTATCAGGAATTCCATATTTGATATTACGAATTCCATATTCAAATACTCCAATGTCACCCTTTTGCTGAATGAACGCTGAAGCAATAGCGTTTATAGTATTACTTTCAAAACTGCTTCTGATTGGAACGTCAGTTGACAATAATTTAATTAAAAGTGTTGTGGTTGTTGTCTTTCCGTTTGTTCCGGTGAGGATAATTGAACCTATACCCAATTGCTTTGATAATTCTGAAATTGCATCAATACCTGCAATCTTTGTAAATAAAATTCCTGCAAAACTTTTTCCACTTCCAGATCCGAATTTTGAAAATGGTCCTCCTACTTTAGCTACAAGTTTTGCAACACTAACTTTAAAACTCATAATTTACCTTTTGAATATATAAATATATAAAAATTTGTATGAAAAAAATAGAAAAAATAAATAATCCAATTTAATTTGTAGTTGGATTATTGATTGTTGTTTTTGGAACTTTTTCAGCGACTTTAGAGCCGATATCTTTCATTTTTGCAATTAAGTTATCTTTTTTAGAACCGCTGATTAAGATATTTTCTAAAACGTCACTTAAAGTTTCGGTCGGAATGATTTCAATCATGTCTTCGTATTTTTTCTCAATCATGACATCTTTCAAGTTGGATTTTGGAATCAGTACTTTTTTCATTCCTGATTCTGCAGCCGCTTCGATTTTAGCAGTTGCTCCACCGATAGGCATTACATCTCCACGAACATTAAGTGAACCTGTCAGTGCAACAGTCTGGTCGATTGGAATATCTTCAACTGCAGATATTACTGCAGTAGCAATACTTACACTTGCTGAATCCCCTTCAACACCATCATAGGTCTGGATAAACTGAACGTGAATATCATAATCTGAAATGTCTTTGTTAGTGTATTTTTTAATCAATGCACTTACATTCTGTACAGATTCCTGAGCGATTTCACCAAGTTTACCTGTAGCAATAATCTGACCACCGTTTTTTGATTGTGTTGGAGCAGCTTCAGCCGCAATTGGAGATACAATTCCGCTTCTGTCACCTATTACTGCAAGACCGTTTACAAGACCAACTCTTCCACCTTCAGCAGATACCATACTGTAGTCTTTTCTTTGGATAATTGACCTGTCGGCAATTTGCTGTTCAAGAGTTCTTGCAAACCTTTTAGCTTCAACAACATGTTCTGCAGTTACAAGCTCTGCACCTTTTTCAATAGCTACATCTCCAGCAGATCTGACTAAACCACCTAAGTCCCTTAATCTTAAGGTTAAAGCGTTTTGCTTACCGGATCTTCTTTTTGCTTCGAGGATGATTTCATCCAATGCATCAGGTGTGAAGTGAGGAATTCTTCCGTCATTTTTAACTTCCTGAGCTACGAACTGGACTAATTTTTCTCTGTTTTCAGTAGTATCGTCCATATAATCTTTCATGAACACTTCGTAACCGTATCCTCTTATTCTGGACCTCATTGCTATGTGCATACCTTCCAATACCTGGAGGTTTCCTGATGCTACAAGTACAAAATCACATGGAACAGCCTGGGACCTTACCATTGCACCACTTGAGTTTTCACTCTGACCTGTGATTGCATATTGTTTTTCCTGCATAGCAGACAAGAGCTCCTGTTGAGTTTTCATACTCATAGTACCTATCTCGTCTATGTATAAAACTCCACGGTTTGCCTTGTGAATCATACCTGCTTCAACACGTTCGTGTGCAGGAGTTCCTAATCCTCCGGACTGGTATGGGTCGTGACGAACATCACCGAGTAATGCACCTGCATGAGCACCTGTTGCATCCATAAATGGTGCAAATCTTGATTCTTCGTTATTTACCAATAACTTTGGAGACATATTATTGGTTTTCGGTTTGATTTGTATTGATATAAGTAAAATTAAAGCGGCAGCGATAATGGATTCAAGCAGTCTTCCATACATAAATCCGATTACTAAAATACCACCAATAGCAAACATTGTAATGATTGTTTTTCTCTCTTCATGACCTTTAGCGGAGCCTTTTGTTGCTCTTACTATCTTTTTACCTTCACCTGCAGGAACTGTTCTTACCAGAGGATGGTTATTATCTTCCATATTCGGATATATAAGAACATCCTGTAAGGTTTCATGAGGCAAAATCTGAGCCATACCTTTTGCAAGCATGGATTTTCCTACACCAGGATCTCCAATAAGCAAAACATTTCTTCTCTGTTTTGCTGCTTTTTTAATGGTCTCAATAGACTCTTCATGACCAATGACCTGATCAATTAATAAAGGTGGAACATCAATATCCTGTGAGCTTTTTATGTTGTCATAATCTAACATGTGAATGGTTTCTTCACCAGAGGTTTCCTCTTCAACTGGTTTTTCAACGACTTCCTCTAAAGAATCTTCAACAGATTCTTGCTCTTCAAATTTCATAAAATTAACCTCACTTTTGTAATCATTCATCATTAAAAATTAAGTTTCATATACTATTTAATATTATTTAATTTTAGGACATATAAAAAGCTTTCTATTTTAGTAAATTAAAGTTAGTAAAATATAATTCGCAATTTCGAGCAAAATCTTAAACTGACATGATAATATATTATTATCGTAAAAAATTAATTTAAATAAAACTACTTTTAATAAAAATTAAACTGAAATGTCTGATAAACAATGAATTTAATCACATTTATCAAATATTATCATAAAAATAATATATTAAATTCAATATAATATATAATACAAGTATTATCACAATGATAAGTTCTTGTAAATCGATTTGAAGGGAATTTTCAAAATGCCACAAAGTCAGTACATTATTAACCCCAGACATACGGCACAATCCCTTCAAATACGATTAAAAAAATCTCATTTTTAAATTATTTATAATATTAACTAAATATATTCTAACATGTCAAAATGTATCATGGTTCAGGGAACCTCTTCAAATGCCGGAAAAAGTATGCTTGTAGCAGCGCTCTGTAGAATATACAAAAATAGGGGATACAAAGTAGCTCCTTTCAAATCCCAAAATATGTCCTTAAATTCCTATACTACCAAAGAAAATGGAGAAATAGGAATAGCTCAGATGCTGCAGGCGGAAGCTGCAATGATTGAACCAAGCATTCATATGAATCCTGTTTTGCTAAAGCCAAAAGGAGACTTTACATCAAATGTAATCATTCAGGGAAAATCAATCGGAGACATGAACTTCTATGATTACCAGCACAAATACCATGATACAGCATTAAATGCAATTAAGGAAAGCTTTAAAATCCTGTCTGATGAATATGACATAATCGTCATTGAGGGAGCAGGTTCTCCGGCAGAAATCAACATGAGAGACCAGGACATTGCAAATATGGAAATTGCACACCTTGCCAATGCCAATGTTATTTTAATAGCAGACATCGAAATGGGAGGAGTTTTTGCAGCCATTGCTGGAACCTACGTTTTACTTGACGATTATGACCGGTCCCGCCTAAAGGCAACTGTCATCAACAAATTCAGAGGCAATCTTGACATATTAAAACCGGGACTTGACAGAATAGAAGAGATAACCGGCGAACCGGTTTTAGGAGTTTTACCATATGATGAAACTTTAAAACTGCCTGAAGAGGATTCCGCATCCCTGACAACACACGTGTTTGCTGAGGATAAAGATATCACCATAGGAGTTATCAGATTACCTAAAATAGCTAATTTTACAGACATTGACCCATTTGAATATGAAGAGGATGTTGCTCTTAAAATGATTGGCATAAATGATGATATAGGTGATGTTGATGCAATTCTGATTCCCGGAACACGTAACTCAACAGAAGATATGTTTGCACTTCGCCAAAGCGGTCTTGCAGAAAAGATTATTGAAAAATCCTCAGAAATTCCAATCGTTGGAATCTGCGGAGGATTGCAGATTTTAGGAAATGTCATTCATGATGATGAAAAACGTGAATCAAAGCACGGAACCCTAAATGGTCTTAGACTGTTAGATATTGAATCTGAGTTTACAAGAGCTGGAAAAATCGTTACACAGTCAGTTGCAACAATACCTGATGATTTAGAAGGATTGGCTGGAGAGATATTTAAGGATATAGTTGGCGAAGAGGTAACAGGCTATGAAATTCATGAAGGAACCACTAAACTTTTAGGTTCACAACCTCTTTTAAACATCAAAAAAGGACAGGGAAACAATGAAGACGGACTTGTTGACGGCGCTTCTTCAGATAATGTATTTGCAACTTATTTCCACGGAATATTCCACAACTATAACTTCAGAAGGGAATTTTTAAACTATTTAAGAGTTAAAAAAGGCCTTGAAGCAAAATATGGTGAAGATCCTTACGAAACCCAAAAGGATTATTCCCTAAATAGACTGGCTGAAATCGTTGAAGAAAATCTGGATATGGATATCATTGATGAGTTAATATTCGGAAAAAAAGAGTAATTTAATATATTGAACCACCCCATCCTATAGAGGATGGGGATTCCTGAATTATTTTCACTTAATAAGGTTAATTTAAGTATTTTATCAGGCCATCCCCGTTGAACCAGC
>NZ_OMWA01000015.1 GCF_900314615.1 uncultured Methanobrevibacter sp.
AACATCCTTTTTAAAACTTAAATCAAAAGATTTCAGAGCTTTTTGACAGGATTTAAAAATTTTCACAAAACGAGGATCTGAAAGGACTAATCCTCCTTTGAATCGCAAAATATATATTGTTTAACATCTAAAATACTATTTGGAGTATTTGTTTTTTGATTAGGTATAATAAAAACTTTTACTCCATCTATTTATTAAATTTAACTATTTTTAGATAAAATTAAAAATTCACAACTAATTTTCATCAAAAAATTTCAAATCAACAAAGTTTTTGAAAGAGTCTCAATATAGGCATCAGTCATGTTTGTGTAAACGACAATGCTGAAATCATTGGAACATTCGCTTTTATCCAAGGAAAAGACATTGAACCAACATATGCTAAAATTACAGACGGTTCATGGATTGATGATTCATCTTACGGAGTAATCCATAGATTAGCCAGTGACGGTTCTGAAAAAGTAATTGGATCATTTTGCATTAATTGGGCATATAATCAGTGCAACCACATCGGCATAGACACCCATATAGACAATATAGTGATGCAAAATCTTGTAAAAAAGTTAGGATTCATCCATTGCGGCACGATATATGTAGAACAGGACAATTATCTCTGTTTAGCATTTGAAAAAACTGAAAAAAAATAAAAAGAAAGTAGATAAAAATATCTACCTGACTTTAACTTTTGTTTTTATGGTGTTTTTAAGGTAAGTCACTTTTACAGTGTATGTTTTACCTTTTTTAAGCTTTTTAATAACATTTTTCTTTATGGTAACCTTAGCAATACCTTTTGAGTTAGTTTTTGCTTTATAGTTTTTACCATTGAACTTGAATGTTAGTTTTTTACCTTTGATAGCTTTTTTGTTTTTCAAGGTTGCTTTTAAAACTAATTTTTTAGCAGACTTTTTAACAGTGATTTTGGAAGTTTTGAGAACTTGCTTTACCTTAACAGTATTTTTGACAGTTTGACCTTTGTATGTTGCAGTTATTGCATATGTTCCAGGTTTGACTGTATTAGGTATTTTAAATGTTACAACACCATTAGCATTTGTTTTGAATTTAGAAGTCTTTTTGTTGAGTTTAACAGTTATTAACTGATTTGCACCAACCAATTTACCATCATCCCCATAAACTTTGAACTTATAGCTAGTTCCATCAAAGTAGTACATATTAATGTTTGAATTTCCACTGAATCTGGAGACAACTTTGATTGTATTTTTAGCTACCTCACCAGTTACAGTATTGATAATTTCAATAGCTTGATTAGTTGTCAAATTAGCGAAATTGATTGTAACATAACCTTCATCATCACTTATAACCTCTTTTTGATCATCATTAACAGTAACATTAACAATAACATTTCTTAAAGCATCACCAGTACTGTTTAAAATCTTGATTTTATAGTCATAATTACTGTTGTATCCTATTGTAACATCCTGAGAAACAATTGTGGTATTTACAACTATTGAATATCTACAAATAGTTCCGTTATATGTTATGACAACATCATAACTTCCAGGATCCAAATTAACGCCCAATTTTGCAGTACCGTTCTCATCAGCCTTAACTGTTGCAGTTATTCCATTTATTTCAAATGTTACATCATCACCTGGAGTTGCATTGACAGTTAAAGAAGACTTATCACCGTAATATCTCTCCAAGCCACCCGCATTTAAGTTTGGATTAGTATAGACTTTAATTGCAGCGATAGTATTTTCTAAAGCCATGTCTATGAATGTTCCATTCTTATAGTTAATTGAAACATTTTCAGGGATTTTATTTCTTGAACTAACATAAGCAAGTTGTTTACCTGAGATTTTAACAGAAAAGATATCTCCCTTATTTACACATATCAACTTATCCAATTTGAAAATTTCATATCCAAAATATGATGGAGTTACATTTTGAGTGTAAATTTCTTTTCCTCCAACAGATATTGTGATAGTATAATTTTCGCCAACATGAGTAAAGTAGGTTCCAACAGCAGAAATTATATCATTTCCATCAGCGACAAAAGTGTTTATATAAGTTGAAGCTATTGTATTTTCATTGAAAATTTTATTAACTTCAAATTTAGACAAACCATCAATGCTGGAAAAATTAAAATCATCTACTAGGTTCCTAAAAAATGTAATGTCTCCGGAAACATCATATTGATAGACTTTTTTATATGAAATTGTCGGATCAATGACAAATCCCACTATATTCACATCATTTACAAATACTGACCTATCATAATAAGAAGCATAATAATATCCTCCATCTCCCCAGTCAGAACCCCAGCTATTTTTAATAATCCAAGCTCCATCGCCAGGAGGAGTTATTTTAAAGTTGCTTGCAGAATAATTGTCATCCCATCCAACTAAAGTAACTGCATGGTCCCCGGTTTTTGACTGATTTGAATATATTGCATGAGTTACATTATTATAAAACGGTTCAACATTCTCAGATAAAACACTTACTGCTAAAGCCCCATATTTGACCAGCGCTTCTTTGATTTTGTAATTGTCTGATATATTTAAACGAGATTCTACGAAAATAGATTTATACGCATAATATTTAGCAATATCATCAAATGAAGGAGACACTTTTCCAAGTTCATCATATGTGTCATATTTCTCATCGATAGCTCCCAGACTTATGAAATTTACTGCACCTTGGTCACCACTACCTCCTTCATCACTATTTCCTCCATGGACACAGTAAAATAAAGCCATGTTCCTCTCATTGTTTTCTGAAACGTCCACAATTAAAGTTCCATTAGTTGCCTTCAACAATGCAGACTCAAGAGCAGCTGCTGATGCAAAAGACCAGCAAGATCCCATCCATCCTTGGGCTTTTACAGGTGTTACAAGCCCATAGTTACGTAAATCAAATGAAGTGGCATTAACTAAACTCAAATCAAAAAAAATCGGATTATAATCAATTGGAACATTGTTCAATTCATAAGTATACTTATATGATTTTTGATTTAATGTATTATTACCCTCATCAAAAGCATTATCTTTCAAAATAGCAGTTTTACCATCAAAAAATGAATAAACATTAATATTATTACCTTTAAAACGAGAATTTGAAATAGTGTAATTGGAATCATAAATGTATATTGAACCGGAATTATCTGTAAAGTTTGATTTTGTGACTGTTAAATTGCCTAAATCATTGTAAATAGCCCCACTCATATTTGACTGATTTACCCCATTACCATAAAATACTGAATTTTCAAAACTTGAGGCAACATGAGACATATAGACCACTCCACCCTCATAATAAGCCATATTTTCCTTAAAAATTGAATTTGATACTTTTAAATTACCACTTAACTGAATAAATGCCCCACCAAAGTTTGAAGAACATTTAATAAATTGAGAATCTGCAATTGATACATAGCCATTATAACTAAATGAATCCATTCCACTTACATCCAAGTACAATGCCCCAGCATTTTTTCTAGATGAAACATTTGTGAAAGTACAGTTATCGATTATGATTGTTTTTGCAAATTCCTTGAATCCCAATGCGCCTGCAGTGATGTTAGCATGCAAATTATTAAAATTACAATTTTTAACACTACCGTAACTGTCTTCAGCATGAACAGCAACAGTATAATTAGAAGTCATATTGGAAAAATCAGTATCCGAAATAGTGAATTGAGACTTTTTAACCTCCATCAAACCCCAGTACATATGTTTATCACTTTTAAAAATGTCATTTTTGACCGTTAAAGTGGAGTTATCCTTAACAAATATTGCAGAACCATATATTGTTGCAAAATTATTTATGAATTTATCATTAACACTTGAATAATTAGCTTTTTCAGCATGAATTGCTCCACCCTCTTCCCCACCGATATTGTTTTCAAAAGTAACATTATTGGTTGTTAATGTGGCATTTTTAATAAATATGGCAGAATTTTGAGCATTCTTAATAACCAAATTATTTATTATGACATTACCAAAATTGATAGTGAATATTCTTGATTTGGATGAACCATCAATAACATGATTATTACCATTTATTGTCAAATCATTATTGACTGCAATACCATTGACATAATTTTTATCATTATCTTCATTAAATGCATAATCTTTTGTTAAATTAATGACAGTGACATTTGATATATCCTCATTTAAATCCGTGAACGTATTTTCAGAGCTGGAGATTATTTCAATCTCCTCAACTGAATCAACTGCCAAATCAGATGTCTGATTAACATCCTGACTTGAAACAGCACCCATGGAAAATATAAATATCAATGCTACAACTAAACATATTCCATATATTTTCAAAATAGCATCTCCCTGATTAATCATGTAAAAAATTTATTAAAAAATATATAAAAAGTTTTTGAAATAAGAAAACATTTTTTTAATAGTTTAAACAATTTTAAATATAATAAATCTTATTTAGGAAAAATAGAATACAATTAACAAAAAAATAAAAGTAGATAAAAATTATCTACTTAACTTTAACAGTTGTTTTTATGGTGTTTTTAAGGTAAGTCACTTTAACAGCGTATGTTTTACCTTTTTTAAGTTTTTGAATAACATTTTTCTTAATGATAAATTTTGCAATTCCATTTTTATTAGTTTTTGCACTGAATTTTTTACCATTAATCTTAAGAGTTAATTTTTTACCCTTGACTGCTTTTTTGCCATTCTTGAGTGTTGCTTTAATGACAAGTTTTTTAGCAGTCTTTTTAACAGAATATTTTTTAGTGGTTTTAAGATTTTGTTTTACTTTTATAGCCTTTTTGATAGTTTGGCCTTTATATGTTGCTGTTAATTTGTAAGTGCCCGGTTTCAGTGTTTTTGGTATTTTCAAAGTAATATAACCGTTTACACTTGTTTTTACTTTGTAAGTTTTCTTGTTGAGTTTAATGGTAACTGTTTGACCTTTTCCAACATATTTACCATCATCACCAATTATTCTAACTTGGAATTTAGATCCATCAAAGTAATACATTGCAACATTGCTAGCACCAACAAATCTTGATTTTACAACAATTTTAGTTGTTTTTCTGTCATCATTTGAAGGATTTACAACAACAATTGTTTGCTGTTTAGTCAATTTAGTAAATGGAACAGTAGCATATCCTGATGCATCAGTTGTGTAGTTTTTAGATTTACCATTGACTGAAATTGAGATTTGAGTGTTGTTTAGTGGAGTTCCAGCAGAAGTCAATACCTGAACTTTATAATTATAATTGCTGTTGTAACCTCTAGTAACATTAGAAGAAACAATAGTACTTTTTATAAGAACATAATTGACAATAGAAGTGTTATTGTAAGTTGTAGTAATAGAATACCCCCCAACACTAGCATCTATTGGAAGTTTTGCCAAGCCGTTTTCATCTGCTACGACAGTATAGTTTTTATCACCGAATTCAAAAATGACAGTTTCGTTTGCACCAACATGAGCAACAAACGGAGTGTCATTAGCATAATATTTCACTAGATTATTAGTAATATTCAAGTCAGAAACTGTATATGCCTTGAGAATACCTATAAATAGCACTTTCCTCAAATCTTCCCATTCCTTGCCATTGTCACTTACAAAAGATTGACCTGCTTGCGGATGAATTCTGAGGTCATGGGCAACATATAACATATTCTTAAAGGTAACTTTAAATTTATCTCCCTTTTTTAATTTGGACAAGTTTATCTAATTTTATTGTTTCATATCCGCTCAATTTACTTATGCCTTTTTGAGTGTAGACATTAATATCATTTACCGATATATTGAACTCATATTCTCTGCCACTTTGGTTGAAAAATGTTCCGACAGCACCAATAAGCTCATCTTCATCAGCTGTGAAGACATTAGCATAATACTTGCCTTCAGGCACCCATTTGCCTTCTCCACCAACATCATGTTGGTAAATCCTGTTGTATGAGTCATTGTTAATTATGTAACAGACGCTTTCCTTATCACCAAAAGTAGTGTCATAATATGATAAGTAGAAGTATCCTCCATCACCCCAATTGGTTCCCCAGCTGTTTTTGCAAATCCATGCGCCGTCACCTTCAGGAGTTTTTAGGAAATTATATCTTGAATAATTGTCATCCCATCCAACGATACAGATTCTATGGGTTGAATCGAATTCATCATAACAATATTGTGCAGAACTTGATTTGTTGAAATATTTGTTTTGATTGAAATCTGCACGGTGACTTGCTGCTACAGCACCATAATTGATTAAAGCATTTTTGATTAAATCCCTATCTGAGGCTTTTTTTATTGTAGGAATTACAACTGCATTTTGAATGTGAATGTTTTCAGGAGTTATATACAATGATGAAATTTTACCAAGTTCATCGTAACCATCATAATCCTCTGGGAAAACTCCAAGCCAATCAACCAGATATGCAACAGCAGTGAATGCATTTCCCCCTTCAGAAAGAGTGTCTACACCGTATTTTGAATATTTGAGCATTGCATTTTGCATATTGTTTACAGATAGAGAATATGTCTTATTTGTATACCTAAGCAATGCGGATTCCAATGCGGCCATGTTTCCAAATGCCCAGCAGGACCCCATGAATCCCTGATCTTTAACAGGAGTTATCCAACCGTAATTTCTCAAATCAAATTTCACAGGCATCTCATCAAATGAAAGAGTGTTGTTGATTATTATAAACTTATTTGGAGCGCCTTCGAAATTATAGAAGTTATTGGTATTGTCGAAAGATTTAACATCAGATGTGTAATTGTTATTATTATTCTTAATCACTTTCCCATATACTGTGTATACGCTTATTGTATCAGATGGATTGTTGAAGTAATTTCCAGTTAATGTTAAATCATTATCATATGCATAAATTGCAGAACCCTCATAACCGGTATTGTTTACAAAATCATTTCCATTAAGGAGTGCACTGCCATCATCAAAATAGCATGCTCCACCATAAGATACATCATCTAATACAATGTTGGATTTGAATTTAGAATTGTAAATCTTAACATCAGTATAGCTTGTATAAACTGCACCACCTTCATAACCTGCAGCATTGGAAGTGAAATTTGTATTTTTAATAACTAGATTTCCATCCAATTGAAGGACAGCACCTCCAAAACCGGAATAACAGTTGTTGAATACTGAATTAGTTATACTAGTCATACTTCCGAAAACAGACCCGTCCCCAAAAATATCTGCATAAATTGCGCCCCCATTGTTTATGCTGGACACATTATCGAATTCACAGTTGGAAATTGTTAGTTTTGAAATAACTTTTGCTCCAATTGCACCTGCAGTTTTATAAGCGAACAGGTTTTTGAATTTGGAATTTTTAACTATTACACTACCATCATTTATAGAAAAGATTGCAGCGGCATATTTTGAAGTGGTATTTAAAAAATTGGAATTATCAACATTTAATACTGATCCGCTCAAATAGATTTGCCCTTTAATAATTTTATCGCTGCTGCTTGCAAATGTGGAGTCGACAACATTTACAGCACCCATAACAGAAGTGATTGAAGCACCATTAGCTCCACCATTGTCAATGAATTTACAATTATTAACGTTTAATGTAGCATTGTGAGAATAAATGGCACCATTATTATCATATGATTCACCATCTCCAAGGCAATTTATGAAAGTAACATTGTTCAATGTTAACTGGGAATTGGCTCTAATTGCTGAACCATACCCGTAAAGCGCATTTTCAATGATTAAATTATTTATTATAACATTCTTTCCAGTTATATAAAATGCTCTAGATTGACCGTTACAGTTAATTTTATGATTATTTCCATTAATGACAAAATTATTCTTAGTTATATTGATTCCACTAGAATAACTTTTGTCAGTTTCATTATTGAAGCGATAATCATTTTCAAATGTAAACTTTGAATTTTCAACTTCAATCGCACTAGAAAGGTCTTTGAATGATTTTTCACCACTAGCATCGTTTAAAACATCAAAATCCCCGGTATCGTTTAAATCAACCGCCGATATTGCCGTGATTGAAATTAAAAAGACCATTATAATAAAAAAATGTATTATAAATTTATTAAGTTTCATATTTACACCTAAAAAATTATTCAGGTGTATGTATCTTTGATAAAATATTTAAGTTTATTCAAAAAAAATTTAAAAACCATTTTTAAAAATAAATGACAAACTGAAATGAACAATGTTAAGTGAATTTCTATTTCATGGTGGTGGTAGAAGATTTTAACCAGTTTTAAATAGTTTTTTGCAGAGTTAAGAGTCATGTTTTCTTTGCAGTAGTTCATGTAATTGATTAGTCTTTTTTTAAGAGTTCTTTTTTTCCATCTGATTTTTTGTTCTTCTTCTTCCTCTGCTTCGTCCAACAATTCTTGCAATGTTTTTTCTTGAAAATTGCAATAGTGTCTTAATGTATTTCTAAAACTATAATATGTTGATTTAGAGAGTCCTCTAGTAGTTATAAACTCTTGGAGTAACTCTTCATTTGTATTACTCATTTTTTTCATCTCGCTATTCGTTATTCATGACTTATGTTTATATGTTAATAAGTCTATAAATTGTGCTAGAGAGCATTTGGTAAGTATTCGATTTTCTGACCGAAAACTATATGTTAGTATATGAAAATAAATATAGTTACAAAATGTAAGTTTAATTAAAATCATATACTTTTACTGCTCTTGCACGGAATATTTTTATGAAAAAAATTTCATGAAAAATGAGGGTAAGTAATCGAAAATCAACGTACTTACTAAAAGTTAAGTTTATTTAAGGAGGTAAATTACTTGGCATTTAAAGATTATTTTAAATTTAACAAAGATAAAACAACATTTATTTTTATAGGTGGAAAAGGTGGGGTCGGAAAAACTTCTGTATCCTCCGCTACTGCATTATGGTTAGCTGAACAAGGTAAAAAAACTTTAATTGTATCAACTGACCCTGCACATTCTTTATCTGATTCATTGGAAGTTCCAATTGGAAGTTACCCTAGAGAAATCAAAACAAATCTCTTTGCAGTTGAAATAGACCCTGATGTTGCAATGGCTCAAAAACAGGCTCAGCTTGAAGCTCAAAAAGCAGCTAATCCTGACGACCAGGACAGCTTATTCGGTATGGATTTCTTATCTGACCAATTGGATATGGCATCATCTTCTCCGGGAGCAGATGAAGCTGCAGCATTTGAAATGTTTATGGGAGTAATGAATTCTGAAGAATACGATGTTGTTGTATTTGATACTGCTCCAACCGGACACACTTTAAGGTTGCTGTCATTTCCTGAAGTAATGGACTCATGGGTGGGTAAAATGATGATGCTTAAGGCAAAATTAGGTTCAGCAACCAACGCTTTAAGAAAAATCATGCCTTTCATGGACGAAGTTGACAATCCTCAAACATCCGAGGATTTAAAAAGAACTAAAGAACAAATCAATCAGGCAAAAGCAGTACTGTCTGATCCGGACAGAACTACATTCAAGATGGTTGTCATTCCTGAAGAAATGTCAATTTATGAATCTGAAAGAGCTTTGGAAGCTTTAGGCAAACATGACATTACTGTTGACAGCGTTATTGTAAATCAGGTAATGCCTGATATCTGTGACTGTGATTTCTGCCATTCAAGACACAAATTGCAGCAAAAACGTCTGGCTTTGATTGACCAGAAATTCCCAAATCAGCACATTGCCGAAGTTCCTTTATTCAAAGATGAAGTTAAAGGTCAGGAAAAATTATTGAACCTGGCTCACATCCTCTATGAAGGAAAAGACAACGATGAAGTAACCCAGGAAGCTATTCAATTATAAAAAATAAAAAAATAAGTTAAAATAAATTAATTATTTTAACTTTAACTATTCTTCTTTTTTCAAAAACCATTCTATAAATAATGCAATGACAAGCAAACCAAATATGTAGCTTGTTATTCTTAATTGTTGCATACTAATCAATTCATATAAAAATAGCAGTATAAATGCAATTTCTAGGATTTGAACAACTATGTGCTGGTTTTTGAATTTTTCAATCAGCTCATTTATAGATTTTTTACGGTGTGATATTATTATTTGAATTATTACTGCTGCAAAAATTGCTGCAATAAACAGTATCCATATGTCTAAGGATATTCGACCATCCATGGATGGTGTAGTAAAAATCAGCACACCAAATATGATGAATAATATCACTATTAATATTATGTCCTTATTGTTCATTTTACACTCCCGTTCCAACTTTTATCCCAATATTTTGTAGGGACATTAATAGGTGACCAATATTCATCGCTGAAATAGTTATAAGTTTCAGCTCTGGTTAACTTTTTGGTGTTTCCATCACTTATAATTATTGCATCATCTCTGTTAAGGCTCAAGTCACTATTTATTCCAACTTCAAGGTAATCATAACTTCCTTTACCATTTGGAATATTGTACACCTTTTTATTTTGAAGATAACCAGGCCTGGTAAATGTAAGTGTATCCATATATTTGTACCAGTCTTTTTGATCGGTGGTATCTCTGTAGTCCACTCCAAGCTGCTGAATGAAAACCATGTTTCCAATCACGCTTAAAGTGGCTTTGGTTGCTCCGGTTAAAATCTTGCCTCCTGCCTGTGTGAGCATTTTATAGGCAATTTTACTCATAGGATGAATCTGATCCATAAATTCTTTTATTTTGGTATGTACATTTGAAAAAAGGTTTAGTGCGTTGTTTACTCCGCTGATTATGTCATTTGCAAGCTGAACAATGCTGCAGCAGTCGCAGACAGTTGATATTGATGAACCCTTATAGGTCACATCATTATGGGTATGAATGACATTTGCAACTCCGCTGCTGGTATTGAAAATTATTGCGGACCCGCTTCCGTCTTCTGCAAATATGTATATCATTTCTCCAATCTGTGCTATGCTGGATCTATTGCTGTTCATTGCTATGTACATATTGTCCTGTGAATTGGTAGTAAAATCCAAATACCTTAATGATACTGAATCCAGACAATATTCTTCGATATTGGGCAGCTGAAGTGAATTTATTAATCTGAATGAATTGATGTTGTCCTTATTTCCTGTAACTTCCATTCCCATATCTGCATTTAAAATGTTTAGATAAGTATCTTCTAGATTTATTCCGCCAAGTATGGTTGTAGCTTTTGTTCTTTTCCAGCTGACTCCAAAATCTGCAGCATATTCATCTGCCAGTTTGTCTGCAAGCCAGACAGTTTGAAGTGATGCCAGATGCATTCCGTATGCGTTCATTACTCCAAATCTGTTGAGATATGCTTTGTTGTTGTTCATCCAGCTTTCTAGAGTTTTTGCAGTTATCTTTTCTGTAATAATGCTGTAAGCCTGCAGGACTTCAAAACCTACGGTGGAGCGGTATTTTTCACCAAGTCCGTAGCTTATTGTTTCTTTTTGTTCAAGTTCTTCCTTTCCGTTAACACTGAATCTTGTGATTATGTCCTCTTCTGGTACGGGACCAACAATATCTTTTCCGAAATATGAAAATGTGACTGGAGTGTCTGTTTTTAAAAATTTAATTGATTTGGTATTGTGGTTGGTTATTTCATCATAGCTTTTGTAGTTAAAATCATAAATCGATTTTTGGTAAAATTTGGCCAGACTGTATCTCAATCCGAATTCGTCAAAGCTTTGTGTTAAAACGTTGACTTTGGCAATAACCTTCTCGTTCTGCATGTATGTGAAGGTTTCACTGTTCATCATGTCTCTATCGGCAAATACTGCGAACAGTTCAACATTGTCTCCTGTTCTGGACTGATAGTCGATTTGTGTAAATCCGCTTCTTTTTGAAATTATTATTCCATTTCCCTTTAAATTGCTTTTATTTGCATCGCTTTTAACTGCACCTCCGTCCATTGGGATAAAATGATATTTGTAACCTATCAATGATGAGGATATGCCATCGAATTTGGTGTTTGAAAACATGTAGCTTTTATTTCCCATCTGTATTGTGAAAAGCTCATTTTTAGGCATTTTAATTATGCCGTGCAGTCCGCTTTTTAAAGTGTATCCGTTATAGTCAAAGACGTGGTCGGTTGTTACATTGACGTAGTCTGGAATTAAAATGGAATGTGTAAAGTTTGTGGTTTTAATAAGTTTGTTTACTGTAATTTTGTTTGTAGCTTTTAGCCCGGAATATTGGGTTGTGATAGTGTATTTTCCGCTGCTAAGACTTAATTCAAGAGTTGCAATTCCTTTGCTGTTTGTTGTTTTTGTATAGGTTTTGCCGTCAACCTTGATTGTTACTTTCTGTTTTGCTGAGACTTTTCCGTTGCTGTTTAATATTTTAACGTTGAATTTGCCTTTTTTGTTCTCGCTGAATGTCAAATCATTGCTGATAATCAATGAATTTATCGTAACGGTTTTTGTGACTGTTTCTGATGTTTTCGAATTAATGACTGAAAGTGAATATGATCCAGGTTTTAAATCAATAGCAAGTTTCCCGACACCTTTGGTGCTGGTTTTAACTGAATATGTTTTTCCGTTCAGTTTATATTTCACTGACGTACTTTTCAGCGCTTTTCCTTTTTTATCATAAAATGTTGAAGAATAAGATGCGCTGTTTTTATAGTATTTTGAAAAATCATTGGCTTTGATTGTACTTTTGATGGTCACAGTACTTTTTGCACTTGCTCCTTCAAATTCACTGTTCCCGTCACATGTGCTTAAAACAGTATATTTTCCGCTTTTTAAATTCAGATTCAGAGATACCTGTCCTTTGTTGTTGGTTGTTTTGGTGTAGGTTTTCCCGTCAATCTGAATTTTGATTTTAGCGTTTCCGATTACCATTTTCTGGAATTTCAAAGTTGCCGTGAATTTGCTTCCGTCCTTATAATACATCTTAACATTTGGGGCACTTAAAGTTACTTTTTTCTTAGTACCTTCCTTAATCAGCGTACTGTATATGACGGTTTCGCTTAATTTCTCATCATCACTTTTCTGCAGTTCGTCATTGCTTTCTACATTAACACTACATAAATCCTCGCTAGGATCTGGTTGTGAAATCATTTCTAATGTTTCATTTTCATTGTCTGTAGCTGAAACGGCTGTGATTAAAAATAGAAGCAAAAAAATGAAACATATGGTGTTTATTTTTATGTTCATAATATCTACCTTAATTGTCAATTTTTGAAATCAACAATTAAAGTATCTGAACTCTACTATATGAACTTTATTTTTAAAATTAAATCGTAAATGTTTTTAAAAATGAATTTTATGGATAAATTATCCTAATATATGACAATAATGCACATATAGGTAAATTCACTTTGAGCAATCTCTTTTAAAGTGGATTCGACAATTTTCTCATCAGGGTAGCTTAGGCGTTCACAGACTACAACTTTACGCTTAGGGTCAACACCATTGTCAAGCAAAAACTGGGCCATATCCTTCACTTTTCTTGAAGGAAGCGCTATGGTTACTTTTCCGTTATTTATAACTGGCAGAATATCTTCAATGTTTTCCCTTCCGTGAAATGTCATCACATTGGCATTGTCCCATTGAATGTGGCATTTTGCAGCGGCCAGCTGAAGGGAGCTTATTCCAGGAATGACTTCAATATTTTCTTTTGGAAAGTTGAGTTCATCGGACAGTCTCAGTACTGTATTTAAAACTCCTGAAAAACCAGGGTCTCCAGTTGATAAAATTGACACGGTATTTCCTTCGCAGGCCAGCTCGACACCTTTTTTTAAAGTATCCAATAATTCTTTAACGTTAAATGCGAGTTTGTTTTGAACATCATCAAACAAATCGATTGCACGTGTGCTTCCAACAGTGTAATCACTTGCTTTAACAGTATCGATTGCTTTTTTAGTTAGATATTCGCTTGCTCCAGGTCCTATTCCAATAATGTAAATTTTACCGTTCATTTTAATCCTCAATTTCCAAAGTCTTCTTAAATGATTCTTTTAATGCATTTCTAGTTTCATCAGAGTAGCTGTTGTCGTTTTCATCATGGAGTGTAAACATGGCTAATTCATAGATTACCTTATTCATGGATTTGCCGTATTCGGTTAGATAGTATTCTGTTGTAACGGGAGTGGTGTTTACAACAACTTTTTCTATCAGACCATTTTCCTCCAGTTCTTTCAGACAATTTGACAGTACTTTATTGCTTAATTTTGGATTGTCTTCCTTAAATTCCTTAAAGTGTTTTTTGCCAAAAAATAAGTCTCTAATTATCTGGATACTCCATTTTTTATTAATCAGATTTAAAGTCTTGTCAACTGGGCAGACAATTTTTTCAGAGTTCATATTGATATTTTGTTTAAATTTATTATATATAGTTACTTTTTAGTTACATGGTTTCCTAAAAGTTACAAAAATCATTTAAATGCTTAAAATTAAATTATAATTAACAAATTTGGGAGGTATTAGATGAATACACAAGAACAGTTGGATTTTTTACTGAATTACCTGATTGAAGAACGGGATGAAAGAATCGATGTCCCGGATAATTATCAGGAAAAAAGAAATTTGCTTCGTGCGTTGATGAATGTGAGAATGCCTTCTAAGGTATCAGATGAATTTTTAAAAGTTCAGGATGAGTTTTTAACTGCTGAAACTAAAAATAAAAATTTAACTTCAGTCGATGAGATTGAAGAAGTTAAAGGTAAATTAATGCTTTGGCAGGGAGATATTGCAACTTTAAAATCTGATGCAATTGTAAATGCTGCAAATTCAAAGTTGCTGGGATGTTTCATTCCTTTGCATAACTGCATTGACAATGTGATACATTCGGCGGCGGGAGTTCAGCTGAGAGAGGAATGCGACAGGATTATGCGCCAACAGGGTGTTGATGAGGAAATCGGAAAAGCTAAAATCACAGGTGCTTATAATCTTCCTTCAAAATATGTTATTCACACTGTCGGTCCGGCAATTGCCCAGGGGTTAAAACCAGCTGATAAAGATTGTGAAGCTCTTGCGAGCTGTTATAGGTCTTGCCTTGAAATTGCCAGTTACAATAAACTGGAATCATTGGCATTCTGCTGTATTTCAACTGGAGTTTTTAATTTTCCTCAGGATTTGGCGGCAGAAATTGCAGTAAAAACTGTAGAAGACTATCTGAATTCAAATGAAACAAGTCTGAAACATGTTATATTCAATGTGTTTACAGATAAGGATTATTATATTTATACGAAATTGTTGTTTGGTGATTAAATGGAAAAGTTTGTTTTAAGATTGGATAGGGCTAAAAAAGTCATTGATGATGCAGATTATATTTTAATTGGTGCCGGAGCAGGGCTTTCGACTGCGGCCGGAATTGAATACAGCGGTGAAAGGTTCAAAAAATATTTTGGAGATTTCATTGAAGAATATGGATTTACAGACATGTACTCTTCAGGATTTTACCCTTTTGAATCCTCGGAGGAGAAATGGGCATACTGGGCAAGGCATGTTTTTGCAAACAGATATGATGTTGGAAAAACTGATGTATATCAGAAACTCCTAAAACTAGTTGAAAACAGGGATTATTTTGTAATAACTACCAATGTGGAGAGTCAGTTCTGGATTAACGGATTTGACGGGTCAAGAATCTTTGCAACACAGGGTGATTATGGACTTTTACAATGCTCAAAACCGTGTCATGATAAACTGTATTCAAATGAAGTTCAGGTTCACGAATGGCTGGATAAAACAGAAAACTTTAAAATTCCATCTGAGCTGATACCGAAATGTCCCGTCTGCGGTGAAGAGATGGAACTTAACCTAAGAGTGGACAATACATTTGTTGAAGATGAAAAATGGCATGAAATGTATAATAACTATGAAAAATTTTTAGAAAAAATCGACGGCAGTAAAGTAGTATTTATGGAATTTGGTGTGGGATACAATACACCTGCAATTATACGTTTTCCATTTGAAAGGATGACTTTGTCAAATCCTAATGCAAATCTGATTAGGTTCAATCTGGATTATCCTCAGCCAACCCGTGAAAATAAAGATAAAACAATCAGTTTTGATGAAAATATTGAAGATGTCTTGGATTACTGGCTTTCAAGAATTTAACTCTTCAATTTCCTTTTTTAAGAATTTATAAATTGATTCTGCTCCAATCAGTTCGCCGGGATCTTTCCATTGTGAAGGATATAAAATAAACGGCTTTGACTGGTCGCCTCCAAGACCTCCATGAGATCCGATGAGCTCTTCAAAAGCACATACTTCGTTATTTTTTTCGTCATAGAAACTGTTGACTAAAATATCCGGCATGTTTTTAAAGCTGTTTTCTCTTTTAAGATGTTTTGCAGCGTTTTTTCCAAAGCCTTCAAGAGGATTCTTACCGACAATTTCATCACTTTCAAGATAATAAATTCCATTTTGCCCGATTACCATTCCTCCGTTTGTAAGTGAGTTTACAAGTACAAAACCGATTCCTGAATGCTTTACAAGGCCCGGAATTAAATCCGGAAATAGCATTACAATCTCTTCATAGGTCAGACGCTGTTTCCATTGGGTGAGATAAATCAGACCCATATTTCCGGAACCTAAAACAATAAGCTCGGAGTCTTGAGCTTTTTTACTGCTTTGCTGGCTGCTTTCATATCCTTTAATATAATCTAGGCTGTTCGAATACTTTTCACGTAAATTGATAAATGTTTCGTTTTCAAAGATTATTGCAGGTTTTCTGTTTTGAATTTCTTCCCTTAAATTCTGCAGGGACTCATTTTCATCAAATAGGTCATAGCGGATATTTTCAACACGCTCTTTAATGTTTTGGATTTGCCTGTTTTCAGGTAAAATCGCATCTCTAAAGTGGTCAATATTGTATTCGCTTTTGTAGAATGTCAAATCATCGGGAAGCAGTCTGCGAACATAATTTTCAAGTGTTATTCCATATCTCTGTTTGAATGTGGCGCCGTTACTTTGGCCGTGGTCTGATAAAATAACCATCTCGTAGTTGCGCTCACTCATTTCAATTGCGGATTTTAATCTTTGAAACTGAAGGTCGATTTGTTTTAAAACGCCCCATACGTCATCGTCCTCAACTCCTGAGTGATGGGCCACTTCATCATATCCCATAAATGTGGCGTATGCGGTATCGATATCTCCGGTCAGTATTTCACTTGAGAGAACTTCGGTTGTGGCCTCTCTCAGCACTACATTTGCACCTGCTCTGACTGCAGCATAAACGGGAGTTCGTCTAATTCTTGGCCGGATATTTTTAAGGGTGTGTACAATCTGGGATTTGAATTCAAGTAGAATGTCCCATAAAAAGAGTACGAATATTCTCTGGAAGTTATATGAATCTAAAAACAGTGTATGCAATGTTTTATTATATATTCTGGTAATGCTTCCCACTCTTGAAGATGTTAGAGCGGACAGTTTGCTGTCTCCGGAAAACATGTTGGCAATACTGATTCCATTAACAAGCAGCCCGTTCCCGTCATTTATTTTATCTTCAATTAGGCGAGCATGGCTTAACTTTCCGGAAACTATAATGTTGTTGTCATTTTCTTTTTCAACCCATCTGTAGGCAACGATATCCTTATTGGTTCCATGCAGGATTCCTGCCTGGCTTGCTCCGGTCTGTGAAGACAGGTCAGTTTCCCACTGCTTTAACGTGTGAGTTTTGCCTATCCAGCTTTCAAGTGTCGGCATAACTCCTTTTTCAACAGCTTTTTTTAAAGTATTGAAAGACAATCCGTCAATTTCAAGCATTATTACTCCTGAATATTGTTTTTTATGCTCGCTTTTTCTTTTTTTGGCATGTCTTGCAATGTAGTTTTTAATGTAGGAATCATAGTAGTTGGTATTTGTAATGTTGGTTATGAATGTTGTAACAATCGCAATAACAATCGGAACCTGCCAGAAACCGTAAAAATCAACATGAACTCCTGGAATGAAGTATGTGGATATGTAAAATATCACTGAATTGATAAAAAGCGATCCGATACCGAAAGTCCATATGATAAACTTCATTAAAAATCGCCTGAATATTGGCCATAGAATAGCATTGGCAATGGTAAATGCAATCATTATCACTACTGCATTATAAAGAGGTCCTATTGTAAAGCCGGAACTGATATACTCAACAAATATTACAGAAAAAATCCCTCCGGCAAATAAAAATAATGTTGTAATGATGGTTTTAAGGGAGTAAATTAGTTTATTTTTAAAGCTCATTCTATCTCAATTTTCTGCTTTTTACCAGTTTTCAAAGTAATGATTGTAACTTCAGGTTTACAGTTTATTCTAATTCTAAATGAGTTTGTTCCAAGGCCTTTGCTTGTGTATTGAATCATATCTCTGACTTTATACAGTCCGACAGGATATTTTGTAGAATTTGGTCCTCTAAATGGAGTTGTTTCAACTTTTGGGATGATGAATTGCCCTCCATGTGAATGTCCGGAGATTTGAAGGTCAAAGAAATTTGTCTGTGAGGATTCCTTTGCAAAATCAGGTTCGTGGGCAAGCAATATGCTAGGTATGCCTTTGGGCATTTTAGCTATAACTCTGTCTAGATTGTCAGCGCAAACTGTACAGCTGTCCACTCCGCAGATATTTAAAAATTCCCCGTCTCTTTCGAGAGTGTGAACGTCATTGCTCAAATCAATGATATCTGACTGTTTGAATATGTCTCTGATAATGCTTGAGCCCATCCAGTGGTCATGATTTCCCAAAACACCAAATTTCCCGTCACGTGATTTCAATTTCTTGAATGAATCAGCTAAAGCCTCTTCATATCCGTCAACAACATATGAAAAATAGTCTCCGGTCAGTGTGACCAAATCATAATTCAATGTGTTTACATAATCGATGAGATCTTCCAGATATTCAGGATTAATCCATTGGCCTAAATGGATATCAGTAAGGTTTAAAATCTTGTAATTATTAAAATTCCATCCTAAATCTGCAAGTTCTATATTTACTTCTACCAAATCAATTTTTTTCTCACTAAACTGTTTGTCCGGAAGTGAATATGTCATTGCATCCTGGATTCCCTGACGAATCTTCATGGCCTGTGGACGTTCAATTTCTTCATCTTTCATATATTTAATAATTAAGTTCTGAAACTATTTATAATTTTAACAACAAACATTTAGATGTTAAAAAATTAAGTGATTATTATGCTTCAAATTGCAGTTTGTGGAAAACCAAATGTCGGAAAATCATCCTTTTTCAACTCAGCTACTGCATCTGCTGTGGAAATGGCAAATTATCCATTCACAACAATTGATGCCAACAAAGCTGTTGCTCATGTTATTAAAGATTGTCCATGTAAAGAATTAGGTGTTACATGCAATCCTCACAATTCAATCTGTATTGACGGAAAAAGACTGCTTCCAATTGAATTAATAGATGTTGCAGGTCTTGTTCCTGGAGCTCATGAAGGAAAAGGATTGGGTAATAAGTTTTTAGATGATTTAATGCAGGCTAAAGTATTCATCAATGTTATTGATGCTTCAGGTTCAACTGACCTTGAAGGAAATCCGGTTGATGCGGGAAGCCATGATCCTCTTGACGATTTGGAATTTCTGGAAAATGAAATCGTAATGTGGATGTATGGAATTTTGTCTAAAAACTGGGTAAGACTTATAAGAAAAGTCGGAGCTGAACATTTGGATATTTCAAAAGTATTATTTGACCAGTTATCAGGTACAGGAATAGCTATTGAAGATATTATTGAGGCTAAAAGAACAATAGAACCTGATTACAATAAATGGGAAGAAGAAGACCTTATTGAACTTACAAGAAACATCCTGCACATTGCAAAACCTATGATGATTATTGCAAACAAGGCGGATTTGCCAACTTCAGCTGAAAATATTGAAAGGATTAAGGAAAAGTATCCTAATGTAATTCCAACTTCAGCAGAATCTGAAATAGCCCTTGTAAGAGCGGCAGAAGCAGGTCTGATTAGTTATGTTTCCGGTGAAGACCACTTTGAAATATTAAAGCCTGATGATTTAAATCCAAATCAGCTGAAAGCTCTTGAATATATTCAAACTAATATTCTGGACAAATATGGAAGTACTGGTGTTCAGGATGCCTTAAATTATGGTATTTTTGAATTACTGGACAATATTGTAGTATATCCTGTTCAGGATGAAAATAAATATACTGACCAGAAAGGTAATGTTTTACCGGACGGTATTTTACTTAAAAGAGGCTCAAATCCACGTGAATTAGCTTATCAGGTTCACACAGATATCGGAGATAACTTCATGCATGCAGTTGATGCAAGATCAAAAATGCGCATTGCAAGTGATTATGAGCTTAAAGACGGCGACATTATCAGTATTATAACAAGAGGTTAAATCCTCTCTTTTTTTATTTTTAGATTTTACATGTCAAAACTTTCTAAATCTTTAAAACCTGAAGAATTCAGGCAATATTATTTTTTAAAAGAAGAATTAAAGGATTTTTGCAGATCTGAAGGTTTGAAAGTCAGCGGCAGTAAAATCGATTTGGAAAATAGGATAATCCATTATTTAAAAACTGGTGAAGAACTGGCCGAAGATGTTCCAAAGCAATTTCCCGCCAGGCAACCATCTGAAATTTCTCTTGACTCTAAACTTGGTGAAAATTTTAAATGCAGTGAAGACAAAAGAGCGTTTTTTGAAAAAGAAATTGGAAAAGGTTTCAAATTCAAAGTAAAGTTTCAAAAATGGCTGAAATCCAATCCTGAAAAAACTTACAGGGATGCGATTGATGCTTATTATGAGATTCAAAACTCGAAGGAAAAAACAAAGATTGATAAACAATTTCAGTATAATCAATATATAAGAGATTTCTTTGAAAATAATAAGGACAAATCATTGGATGATGCAATAACATGCTGGAAATATAAAAAAAGTATTAAAGGCCATAACAGATACGAAGAAAGTGATTTGGAGGTATTGAAATGAAAAAAGTTAAAATTACAGTCATGAGAAAAGTCAGACATGATGATTTGATTGACAAATACGAAAATCCGCTGGAGCATGAATGTGACGTTGAAGAAGGGGATGTCTTCATTGCAAACGGCTGGGTGAAACCTGATAATTTCTGTGACAGTGCATGGGAAAGTCTTTCTCCTTTTGTGATGGGTTTGGCGAATGGCGCCAGCGATTTTTATGACGGCTGGATGAAAAATAAGAAATCTGCAATGATATCCTGCAATGACGGATTCAGGCCTGTGAGTTTTCTTCTTGAAACAATGGAAGAGGATGCAGATTAGTTTGATATTATGAATGATGTTATAGCTAAAAGTTTTGATTTTTTTAAAAAAGAGATAGTCTTTTCAGTATCCTTAGTTTTAGCTATTGTGTCATGTTTTTTTCTAAAACCCAGTTTCGATTACTTTAACTACATCAATTGGGATACGTTAATACTTCTTTTTATAATAATGCTTATTGTTGAAGTTCTTAAAAATCTGGCTGTTTTTGAGATACTGGTTCGAAAATTACTGACAAAAATCGGAAATACCAGAAGTCTGGTGCTTTTGCTGGTTTTTACATGCTTTTTCAGTTCAATTTTTATAACCAATGATGTTTCTCTAATCATATTCGTTCCGTTTTCCATTCTTGCCTTAAGAAAAGTTGAGCGGACTGATTTGATAATACTTACTGTAGCTCTGCAGACTATTGCCGCTAATGTGGGGTGTATGGTTCTTCCAATTGGAGCGCCTCATAATATTGTAATGTATACAGTTTCAAATGTCTCATTTGAATCATTTTTCCTACTGCTTTTACCATATATTGTAGTTTCAGTAATATTTTTAGTTGTTGTATCATTTTTCGCACCTAAAGATGAAATTGCTCTGCCTGCAGTGAGTAAAGTGGAAATTTCTTATGAAAATTTCTTTAAAAGGGTTTTTCTCGGTGTTGATTACTTTTTGCTTTTGACTTTCATAGCGCTTTTCATATTGATTGGAAACCTTGAAAATATCTCATTTTTCACATCACTCTTTGAAAGGTATATTGCTGGCAATGAAGTCATTTGGGGTGTTATCGCTTCTCAAGTAATTTCCAATGTTCCATCTGCAATGCTTTTAAGCGGTTTCAGCACAAACTATGAAGCTATTATAATAGGAATTAATATTGGAGGTTTTGGAACTCTGATAGCTTCGATGGCAAATCTTATTTCATATAAGATTCTCATCCGTGAATGTGATGAATTTAAAATCAGATATCTGCTGGTTTTTACAGTTTTAAATGTGGTGCTCTTGGTTATTCTGTTGGGTGTTTGGTTTTTGACAAGTTAAAAAAAGAAATAAAAAGAAAAGTTAATATCTTCTCATTTGTATTTTAGCCATTTGATATGCGTCATATGCAGCAAATACAGCGAATAATACATCAATTATTCTAACAATCCAGCTCTGGAATATTACTGTTGCAAAAATGATTATAATGATAGCAATAACTAAAAATATTATTCCTCTTTTAAATCTGCCTGCAATAATTTGACCTAAGCCGGGAATGAAAAAAGATAATACTGCTGCAATAATTGGATTTACCATATTACTTTTTTTATCCAATAAATTATTTAAATATTTTTTTTAAATTGGAAAATTATTTTTAATAAGACTAAGATATTTTACTTCATGACTGATGTTGAGATGTATGATGATTTTTCAGATGTAGTTTCAAGTGAAAATACGGTTTCACCGCAGTCCATTTTGGATATTTTAAAGAAATACTGCGAAACCATTTCCGTTTTTGACCTGATGGCCGTTAATGCCGAAATGATTGAAGAGTCTAAATATGTACAGGACGGATACAAAAAGAAAAGTCATGGCGTATATGCAAAATATTTTTTAGGACGCATCAAGGATGTTCACAGCGATAAAAATCATTACGATGAACCTGTTGATAAAGAAGAGTTCATTGATGCTGTAGCCACTTTAAAGTCATATCATGATGCAGAATCTCACACATCAAAAACCAAATTTCCTCTAATCTATGGAATCATTTCGCTCTACACTACTTTCATTCTTCATGAACCAATTCATCCTGTAGGAACTCCTTTTCCCGGATCATTGTATGTTGAAGAGCATGACGGAAAATTTTACTGTCCCGTTAAGGATGCCAATCTTGAATCTCCAAATGCAGTATGTAAGATGTGCATAGCCGAACAGCTGGAATTTTAGTTTTACTTTAACGACTGATATTTTAATTTTACTGCTTATTTTCAGTTGAGGATATATATCTTAGTTTTCATTCAACTTCATTTTAGCAAATCATTGATGTTAAAGTAAATTTCTTTTAAAATTTTTAATGAATCACCATATGAATAATAATTTAATCAATCGGTTTTCTAATTTTAAGCATGCTTATATTATATGAAAATTATAGTTATGTATGGAGATTATAGATGGCTAATAAAAATGTTGAACTGATGAGAGGAGAACCTGAAATTGCTGTTCGAAAACTGGCAATTCCTATAATGATATCAATGCTTTTAACAGCATCATACAATATTGTTGACGGTATATGGATTGCAGGTTTGGGTCAGGCGGCAATTGCAGGAATAGGTTTTGTAACACCGATATTCATGATTTTAAATGGTTTTAGCGTAGGGCTTGGAAACGGTGCCACAAGCAGTATTAGTCGTTCCGTTGGAGCAAAAAATCATGAAAGGGCCAGCAAGGCAGCCAGTCATTCTCTTTTAATATTTTTAATAGCATCAATTGTTTTAACTTTAAGTCTTATTATCATTCAGGAACCTTTGCTTAAGGCATACGGGGCTAGTGGCCAGTCACTGGTTGAGGGAATCAAATACGGAACTCCTCTGTTTTTAGGTTTATTTGCATTCATGTTTGCCAACGGAGGAAGCGGAATTCTGCGTGGTGAAGGTGATATGAAAAGAGCAATGTATGCAATAATTGTCTCTGTAATCCTGAATTTCATTTTGGATCCGGTTTTCATATATGTTTTAAGTTTAGGTTCAGCAGGTGCTTCCCTTGCAACTATTGTCAGTTCTCTAGGATCAGCAATAGTCATAATGTATTGGATTTTAATTAAAAAGGACACTTATGTTGACGTTAATCTTAAAGGATTTAAATTTGATTCAGAAATAGCCGGTGACATTTTAAAGGTCGGAATTCCATCATCACTTGACATGTTCATGATGTCACTTGCAATGAGTTTCTATCTGATTTTCATATCCATGGTTGGTGGTGAATATGGTATTGCGGCATTTACCTCTGGTCAGAGACTGTATCTCTTTGGTATAATGCCTCTGACAGCTATCGGTAGTGCAGTTGCAGCCGTAACCGGAAGTGCCTATGGTGCAAAAAACTGGGATTATCTTAAAAGAACACATACTTACGGAACTAAATTTGCAACAATGATTTCAGCAGTTATACTCGCTCTTCTTGTAATATTTGCTCCCCAGTTGTCATTGATTTTTGCATATACTCCAGAAACCGCAGCACTGATTCCAGAAATAACCAGCTTCCTGAGAATTGCCTGCTTTGGTTTGCTTTTAGTTGGAATAGGAATGCCTTCAAGCTTTTTCTATCAGGGAATTGGCCGTGGAACTACAAGTCTTTTCTGGACAATAATAAGAGAACTCATTTTCACAGTATTCTTTACCTATCTCTTTGGTATTGTCTTTAACTGGGGTTTGACCGGAATATGGGTTGGTCTTGCTGTAGGTAGGATTATCGCATCTATCTTAAACTTTACATACGCAAGATACACAATCAACAAGCTAAAAACTGTACTGAATTAAGTTATTTGTCAAGCAGATCAGCAACTTTGTTTGCAATAAATACGCAGCAGTCGACACATGGGGATTTATCTTTTCCTTTGTCACTTATTTTGTCGCATCTGACAGTTCCGTATTCTTCTTTAAATGCGTTGAATATCTCTTTCACATTTGCTTTTATTTCAGACGGGTCGTCGTTTATCAAACCGTTTGCTATAAGTGCTCCTGTTACGGCACCGCAGGTTCCTTCATCGAATGTTCCGCCCATTCCGCCTGCAAATCCGCATCCTAATTTTACCATTTCGGCCTGACTTATTGGATATTCTGCAGTTTCACAAAGTCCCATTAATGTTGATTCAGAACAGCTTTTGAATGTTCTGTATTCTCTGATTTTTTCCTCTAAAATTTGTTTGTCAAGTTTCATACACAAATCTCCTTAAATAATTATATAAATTAATAATTTAAAATATTTATTTATTAAAAAAATTGTGAGTTGATAAAAATTATACATCCAAGACCAAGTCCGATTGCCGCTACTCTTTATACTTTAAGGGATATGAATGTTGACGTTATTGTAATGCATGGACCGACCGGATGCTGTTTTAGAACAGCAAGGCTTTTAGAAAGTGACGGGGTTCGTGTAGTAACTACTGGAATGTCTGAAAACGATTTTATATTGGGTGCAGGTGAAAAACTAGTTGAAACTTTAACTGAAGCTTATAATCAATTTGAACCTAAACTGATGGGAATTGCAGGAACCTGTGCCAGTATGATAATCGGTGAAGATTTAAAAGATGCGATTGAAACAGCAGATTTGCCATGTACAGTAATACCTGTTGAATCTCATGGAGGTTCAGGTGAAGGTGACAATACTGTCGGTGCAATAATGGTTTTAGAAGCCGCAGTTGAATGCGGTGTAATTCCACAGGAAGAAGCTGACAGGCAAATTGAAATGCTTGAAAAAGCAACTGAAGTTGAAAAAACCCGTGGAATGGCACAGGGAAAATACATAAAACCTAATTTCGGTGATTCAAAAGAAGCTGTTGCAAAAACTGTTGTCAATGCGTTAAAGGACAACAAAAAAGTTGCTTTTGTTTTAAATGTGAAAAAGGAAACATCATATCTGTTTGCAGATATAATTAATTTTGACTATAAAAAAATCAATCCAGACAACAAACCGATTTTTGTGGCTAATCTCGATGAAAACATAGGTCTTCCAAGAATCAGGCAGCATGCAGTAAATATTAAAAGTCAGCTGGACATCGAAGCTGATTATATAACCGGCGGGCTTGATGAATATCCTGTAACTGGAAATAATGCCGCTGAATATTTAAAAGATAAAGATTTGGACTTGATTGTTGTATTTGGAGTGCCTCACGCATTTCCAATTGAGGACTTTGACGTGGAATCTGTAGCAGTAACAGATGGTCCACGTCTTGTGGAGCCTTTAAGGGATTTAGGATATACTCATGTTGTTGCAGAGCTTGATGCACACTCTAAAACTTTAGGAACTGATGAGATTGTGTTTTCAGACTTTGGCGGAATGATTAGATCAGCTATTGGATGGTTGTAAAATGATAACTATTATTGATTATAAAAGCGGAAATCTTAAAAGCATTTCCAACGGATTTAAAAAGATTGGATCAGAATATCAGATAACTGATGATAAGGAAGTTATTGCGGATGCAGATTATCTGGTATTGCCGGGTGTTGGAGCATTCGGAAGTGCAATGGAAAATTTAAAGCCATTTGAGGATGTCATTCATGAGCATGTATCTGATGACAAGCCATTTTTGGGAATATGTCTCGGTCAGCAGGTTCTTTTAAGTGAAAGTGAAGAATCTCCCGGCGTTAAAGGCCTGGATTTATTTAAAGGACATGTAGAACTGCTTCCTGAAGGTGTTAAAATACCTCATATGGGCTGGAATAAACTGAAAGTCACAAACAATTCTCCAATACTTGAAGGTATTGATGGGGAATTCTTTTATTTTGTTCATTCTTATCATGTTATTGCCGATGATGAAAGCATTGTTGCCGGAGTCTGTGAGTATGGAGGGGATGTTGTAGCCAGTTTGGCACAAAACAATCTGTTTTCAACACAGTTCCATCCTGAAAAAAGTGGAAAATACGGATTAAAAATTTTGAAAAACTTTACTAACTTGGAGATTTAATTATGGATATTGAAGGCTTTGTAAGAGCTAGAATTGATGATTATGATTATAATGACTTAGCAGAAATTTTAGCTGTAAGAATACGTGAATACAAAAAAATATCAGAAGAAAATTCAGTAGAAATGGCAAAAGCAGTAATTGATGAAGTCTCAACAACTTTAAAATTACAGGAAAGTGATGACGAATTTTTAAAAGAAATAGCCAGTGTAAACAAGGCTGATGTGCTCATGGGAGAAATGGGTGTAGGTTCACGCGGTGCGGGGGACTTTTTTGTCCACAGAAAAATCGCTGAAATCGTTGCATCAACAAATACAGCTTCACTGGTCAATCCGTCAGAACAGGACGACGGCGGTGTAGTCAAAGCTCCGGTTAACAATGATGAAGTTTACATTACCACTGCAGTTGACGGGATACACTCACGTTTAAGCGAATATCCGTTTTTAGGCGGATTTCATGTAACAAGAGCTACCTTAAGGGATGTCTGCGTAATGGGTGCGGACCCGGTAGCAATATTGAGTGATGTTCACCTTGCCGATGACGGGGACGTTGCAAAGATATTTGACTTTACTGCAGGTGTTGCTGCAGTATCAGAACTTGTTGATGTTCCTATTGTTGCAGGAAGTACTCTTCGTGTCGGAGGAGACATGGTTTTAGGTGACAGATTTGTCTCAGCAGTTGGAAGCGTAGGGGTATCAGCTTATCCTCCAACCGCAAGGAAAGGCGCAACTGAAGGGGATGTGATTTTATTAACAGAAGGTTCCGGTGGAGGAACAATAACAACTACAGCTCTTTACAACGGATTTTTCGATGTCGTATGGGATACAATGAACGTCAATTTCGTTCAGGCGTCACATGCACTTTTCGAAGCTGATTTGGTTAAGGATATTCATGCAATGACTGATGTAACTAACGGAGGTCTTAGGGGGGACGCTCATGAAATATCAAACACTACTGGTGTCGGTCTGGAATTTTATGAAAAAGAAATAAGACAGATGGTTGCACCAAATGTTTTGAATATGCTTGAAACATTAAACATTGACCCTTTAGGCGTTTCAACAGATTCACTGATGCTTATAGCACCTCCTGAAATTGTCGGAGATATTAAAAAAGCGGTATCCAAATATGACGTTGACATTTCTGAAATCGGTGAGGTCAACAACTCCGGTGAGCCTATTTTAATCAAAGAGGATTCAACTGAAGAGAAACTGGTTCCGTTGTTTAGGGAAGCAGCATATACTAAAATCAAAAAACTGGTCGGTGAAACAACACCTGAAGACTTTGAACAAATGAAACAGAAGGTTCAGGAAGCTTCAGATGCAGCTATTGCTAAAAAAGATAAAGTCATTAAACATATTTTGAAAAATTAAACTGGGAGAAATTATTTAATTTCTCCTTTTCTTGTTAAAATTCCTCTTTTCCTTCTTTATAGGGCCTTGTTCTGCCATATCATCGATTCATCACCTAATTACTAATACTTTATTTATAAAAAGTATTGTTTAAACTTTCTAATCTGTGATTTTGCACAAAAGCATACAGTCGCACTTCCGTATTTTATAATAATTTCAATTGCTAATGTTAAGTCATGACAGATCAAAAAGGAAGTTTTTATTTAATTGAGTCAATACTTGCTGTAGTCGTACTATTGATAGCAGTTTTGGTTATAAACACTGTAATTTCAATACCTTCTCCTGATTATTCCTATGAATCTCATGACATTAAATCTGCTCAGGATACTATGGAGTTATTGTCTAGAAAAATAAATTTCACCGAACAAACATTTTTGGGTGAGATTTCAACAATTTTAAAGGACAATAGAAATTCAAAAAAATCTATTCGTCAGGTTTCAGACATTTGCAAAGAGAAATTTGACAGCTATGAATTGACGAACTACAGGTTTTGTGAAAACAATAAGCTGAAAGGTAAAGTACTGGCATCATCAGGAAATTTTGATAAAGCAGATAATGTTTCAGTTGCTATAAGAACTTACGGTGACTATTCATACACATTATATGTATGGTAATCATTTATATACTATAAAAATCTTATAGTTATATGTTATCTTATTTTGTTAGCCCTGATGGTGTAGTTTGGATAACACATGGGACTGCGGATCCCATTCCCCGGGTTCAAATCCCGGTCAGGGCATATTATTTTCCGTGATTATTATGTTAAATGCTAATACTTATGTAACTAGCCAGAAATGTATTGGTGGAACAATTAGAAACCAATATGAAGATTTTTACGTTGAAGAAATTCCGGAGGTCATCCCTGAAGGAGAAGGTCCTAACGTTTATGTCTGGATTGAAAAATTGGGAAGAACCACACTGGATGTTGTCCTGGATATTGCCCGTGACTTGCACATTTCAAGAAAAAGAATGGGCTTTGCCGGTATGAAAGATAAAAAGGCAATCACACGTCAGTGGATTTGCATAGCTAATATGGATTCTGAAGAACAGTTAAATCAGGTCCAAAATCTTGATATTTATAAAACTGATTTTTTAAAAGTTATCCGTGGCCGTAAAAAGCTTAGAATGGGCCAGTTAAAAGGAAACAAATTTAAAATTCTAATTCGTGACCTCGATGATGTTGAGGAAAGTGCAGATATTGCAAATGAGGTTTTAGCACAATTGGAAAAAACCGGCGTTCCAAATTACTTCGGCTGGCAAAGATTCGGTAAGCCAAGAACCATAACTCATCTTGTTGGGGAAGCACTGGTTGAAAATGACCTTGAAAAGGCAGTTGGCATTTACATAGGTAATCCTCAGGAAGATGAGGGTGATGACAATCAGATGGCCAGAAAAGCATTTGATGATGGAAATCTTGAAGAATCCTTAAAGTTAATGGGAAAAGGAATGCGTTACGAGAAAATGATGATAAAGGAATTGATTAGGGATTCTAAAAAAGGTGAGCTGACAGACAAATCATATATGAATGCACTGCACGCACTTCCAAAGCCTTTGCAAAGAATGTTTGTTCATGCATATCAGTCTTATTTATTTAATGAAGCAGTAAGCAATCGTGTCGAAATGGGTATTGATAAATATATTGAAGGAGATATTGTTATTGATACCGAAGAGCACATTGTTCGTGATAAAACTCCAGAGGAGTTCCAGGAACTTATTACTGACTTTAAAGCAAACCCTACCTGTCCGTTATTCGGAACTAAAGTTCCTTTTGCAGGAGGAAAAGTTGGTGAAATGGAAGAAAATATATTGAAAAAATATAATCATACTAAAGAGGATTTTGAAGTTCCAAAAATGCCACGTCTCGGAAGTCACGGCCTCAGACGCCAAATGCGTTTTCAGGTATGGGACGGAAAAGCCACTCCTACCGATGAAGGTGTTTTATGCGAATTTTCAATAGACAAAGGATCCTATGCTACTGCTGTTTTAAGAGAAATAATGAAAAAAGATGTTATTTAAGGGTGAAAAAATGGTAATATGTCCAGATTGTGGAGAACAAGTTCCGGATGCAAAATATTGCAAAAACTGCGGAGCTAAACTTCCAGAAAAAAATGAAATTGTAGAAGTCGAAGAAACAACCCCAACTGTAACTGAAGAAGAAATATCAGTCAATAAAGGCGATAATGTTAAGTACTGCCGTAACTGTGGATATGAATTTGACGGAAACGCTAAGTTCTGCCCTAACTGTGGATATGACACTGAAAATAATGTTAATCAGCCTAAAACCAATACCTCTGTTCAGGTATATGAAGAAAAAAACATGGTAATATCAGTTATTTTATCTATTATTTTCCCTGGATTAGGTCATTTCTATTTAGGTTTGAACCGTAAAGGCGCAATATTCCTGTTGGCCTATGTTGTATCAGCTATTTTAATCTTATTGCTTGTAGGATTTATATTATGTACTGTTATTTGGATTTGGGCACTGGTTGATGTTATTAAATCCACCAACGCTTTAAATCGTGGAGAATATGTTGAAGATAAATTATTATAAATTGAGGGTATTATGATTGAATGCAGAAGTATCGCTAAAGGTAAAGGAAAAGGGGAACTGATTGTTTCATCGGAACCTATTAGTTTTTTAGGAGGAGTTAATCCTGAAAATGGTGAAATTATCGACCCTAACCATGAATTAAAAGGCGAAATTATTAAAGATAAAGTTTTATTTATCCCGGGCGGTAAAGGGTCTACTGTCGGATCTTATGTTATTTTCCAGATGAAAAAAAATAATACTGCACCAAAAGCTATAATCTGTTTAAACGCAGAACCTATTATCGCAACCGGTGCAATCATGTCTGATATTGCAATGGTTGACTCACCTGCCCAAACCAAGGATTTAACAAACGGAACTTTGGTTGAAGTCGATGGGGATAATGGAACAATAGAAATTTTATAGGTGGCATATGCAGACTCTAATTGAAAACGTCAATATAATCAATCCATTTGATGAAATCAAAACCTCTCAAAGCGTATTGATAGAGGATGGTCTGATAAAAGAGATTTCACCATCCATTAACTCCAAAAGTAATGTCAATGTTATTGATGGTGAGGATAATTATCTGCTTTCCGGATTTATTGACTGTCATTCTCATATTTTTGCTAAAGGCTTTCACAAAGAGGAAAATATGGCAAATCCTTTGGGAATTCATTTTTACAATGCGGTTCCCCACTCATTGCAGACAGTCAATGCAGGCGTTACATCAATTAGGGATTGCGGATCTGCTGATTTAAGCTTTAAATTAGCACAGCAGAGAAAACTCTTTGTAGCTCCCAAAGTTTATTTATCAATTACTCCTCTGGTTATGACAGGTGGTCATTTTGATTTGCTCCTTCCTTCAGGCTTTGACATGGAAATAATCTATCCCGGTTTTCCAAAAGGAAGGTGTGACGGTGTTGAAGAGGTTCTTAAAAAGACCCGTGAAGTTAAAAGAGCAGGCGCTGATTTTATAAAGGTCATGGCAAGCGGTGGTGTTTTAACAACAAACACTTCACCGGAATTTTCACAGTTCAACAAAAAGGAATTAAAGACAATAGTCAATGAAGCCAAAGTCAATGACATGAAAGTATCAGCCCATTGTCATAGTTTAAAAGGTATGAAAAACTGTATTGATGCAGGATTTTCATCAATTGAGCATGGGACATTCATAGATAGGAAAACTTCAAGAAAAATGGCTGAAAAAGATGTCAGCTTAGTTCCTACATTGCTTGTCCATCAATTCTTATATAAAAACGGTTTTCCTGCATGGGACAGTTATGCGGCCGAAAAAACAGCCAAACTGAAAGAGATAGTTAAAGTCCACAAGGAAAACATTTCAGTTGCATATGAAGAAGGTGTAAACATTCTCATGGGAACTGACAGTGGTGTTATTCCTCACGGACACAATCTGGAGGAGCTGACTCATCTGGTTGATATCGGCATGTCCGAGGATGAAGCAATTGCCAGCGGAACTGTTAAAGCTGCAGAATTTATGAATCAGGATAATTTGGGATTAGTTAAAGAAAATTATGTTGCCGATTTGATTTTGGTAAATTCAAATCCTTTAGATGACGTAAGTGTTTTAAGCAATAATGATAATATTTTGAAGGTTATTCAGGATGGAATTGAAGTTAAAAATTGATGAAGAATTATGTACTGCCTGCAAACTCTGCCAACAGGTATGTATTCGTGACAATATTGAAGTTGAAGAATATGCTCGTGAGCTTGGAAGCGGCACATGCTTTGAATGCGGGCACTGTGTGGCAATATGTAAAGCCGGCGCAATAACCCTTAAATCATATGAGGGCCTTGAAGACAGAATTCAGGAGTTCAATCCTCGTGAAAACGTTCTGGAATATGATCAGCTTCTTGAATTTTTAAAAAGAAGACGTTCCATTAGATGGTTTAGGAAAAACAAGAAAGTTGACAGAGAAACCTTTGACAAGCTGTTTGAAGGGGCTTATTATTCACCGACTGCTCAAAACGAACAGGATGTGGAATTTGCTGTTGTCGATGAGAAACTGGATGAATTCATGGAACTTGTTTATGATATAATTAAAGTCGATGAAGACAAGTTTTTCAGAATCAGGGAATTCGGAGATTACCTTAAAGACAGTTCCACAAAAGAATTCCACCCACTTCTCTGGAGCGGAAACCAGCTAATTTTAACATTTTCAGCTGACAAAACCAGTGCTGTAATAGCAAATACCCGTTTGGAACTTCTTGCATACTCTCTTGGTCTTGGAGGATTTTATTCTTTATTTATCTTGAAAGCTGACGAGATTGACCATGTCAGATTAATGGAATTTTTCCCGCAGATAGATAAAAATAAGCATATGTACTCTGCGTTTATCATAGGCTATCCGAGAGTACGTTTTAGAAGGACAATACCTCACAAAAAGATAAATGTAAATTATCTTTAATTATTTTTCTTTTTTTCACCAGTAATTTTAGCATTACCTAAACTTTTATATATATAAAAAAATTATACATTGTTTCATATAATAGAAACGGTTGTGATAGGATGGTAAAGCATAAACATATGGATTTGCCAATTGAAGGAATGCACTGCGCTTCTTGTGTTTTAAGTGTTAACAAAACCTTTGGAAAAATAGAAGGTGTAGAAGAAGTTGATGCAGACCTTGCAGCAAATAAATTGCATATTACAGTTGATACTAAAAAGATTTCTTATGAAGAGATGGAGAGATTAGTAAAGAATTTAGGTTTTGATCTTCACTCAGACGAAATGACAATAAGAATTCAGGGAATGCACTGCGCTTCCTGTACAATGAATGTCGAAAATTTCTTAATAAGACTGGACGGTATTTTTGATGTTAAAGCGGATTTAACCTCACAGACAGCAAAAATAAGATATGATTCATCAAAAGTCACATTGGATGAAATCGATGAAGTGATTACATCATTGGGCTTTGAACTTTTAGGGGTTGAAGGTCAGACTGAAATTGATGAAGAGGCAATCTATCAGAAGGATTTGGCCGAAAAACGTAACAGGATAATTGTCGGTTTGTTTTTTTCTGCTATTTTAATGATTTTGATGTTCAGCGGATGGGATCCTTTAATGGGTGTAACTCATTCTATTCATGAAGCTACAGGACTGCACATATCCTCAATGGGGCTATTGTCATTATTGGTAAGTATTGTTCCGTTTTTATATGTGTCTTTACCTATCTTAAAAGCGGGAATCAATGGATTAATGCATAAAAACCTGAATATGGATGTAATGTATTCAATGGGGATTCTTGTTGCATACATTTCAAGTATCTTTGGAACATTCGGCATTGTCCTTGACCATACTTTCATGTTTTATGACTCAGCAGTAATGCTTCCTTCATTTTTGATGATTGGAAGATATCTTGAAGCCCGAGCCAAAAAAAGGACTTCCGATTCTATCCGTGAACTGATTGGACTTCAGCCGACTGTCGCAACAGCAATCGAAGTGGATGAGAATGGTGAGATAATCTCACAGAAAGAGGTTTCCATTGCAGATATTGTTATTGATGATTTATTGCTGGTAAAACCTGGTGACAAGATTCCTGTTGACGGGGATGTAGTCGGCGGAGAATCTTATGTAGATGAATCGATGATTAACGGGGAACCAATTCCAAAAGTTAAAAAGGATGGGGAGGAAGTATTTGCAGGAACCATCAATCAGGACGGCGTACTTCACATCAAAGCCAAAAAAATCGGAAAAGAAACAGTTCTCTCAAACATTATCCGTCTGGTTGAAAAGGCACAGTCTTCAAGGCCTCCGGTTCAGAAATTCGCAAATACTATTGTATCATACTTCATTCCGGTTATTCTGACTATAGCTATTATTGTTTTCCTGATATGGTATGTTGTTTTGGGAGCATCTTTGCTGTTCTCTTTAACATGTCTGATTTCCATTCTGGTAGTTGCATGTCCGTGTGCTTTGGGTTTGGCTACTCCAACTGCAGTTACTGTAGGTGTTGGAAGAGCAGCTGAATTCGGTATTTTAATCAAAAATGGGGATACTCTGGAAAATGCCGGTCAAATCGATGTTGCTGCATTTGACAAGACCGGAACAATAACCGAAGGAAAACCTGAAGTTGATGACATAATCCCTTATGGAATTTCCGAAGAGGAACTGATTGGACTTGCAGCCAGTGTGGAGCAGAATTCCAATCACCCTATTGCAAAAGCTATTGTAAATAAATCAAAAGAGATGAATCTGGATTTGGACCAAACAACTGAGTTTGAAAACATCACCGGTAAAGGACTTAAAGCTAAATTAAATGGCAGAGATGTTTTTGCAGGCAATCTGTCATTAATGCAGGCAAATGAAATTGACGTTTCCAGCGAACTGGTAGACAAGTATCATGAGCTTGAAAAACTCTCTAAAACAATCATATTTTTAGCACAGGATAAATCTGTAAAAGGTATCTTAAGCTTATCTGACAAAATCAAATCAAATTCTAAAAGAACCATTGACGAACTGCATAAGATGGGTGTTGAAACCTATATGCTGACAGGGGACAATGAATCTACAGCACTTAATGTGGCCCGTGAAGTCGGTATTGACAATGTCCGTGCAGGAGTGCTGCCTGAAAACAAACTTGATATTGTTAAAGAAACCCAGGCAAATCACACTAAAAAAGTTTTATTTGTCGGTGACGGTATTAATGATGCGCCTGCTTTAACACAGGCTGATATCGGTGTGGCAATGGGTAACGGAACAGATATTGCAATGGAAAGCGGAGATATTGTTGTTATGGAAGGCGATTTGGAAAATGTTGTTGCAGCTGTACAGTTTTCTAAAAAGGTAATGAGGAGAATTAAAGAAAATATCTTCTGGGCATTTGCGTATAACTCCATTCTGATTCCAATCGCAGCAGGTGTCTTATATCCTGCATTTGGAATAACATTTGAACCTGCTCTTGCAGGTTTGGCTATGGCATTAAGTTCAGTAACTGTCATATCTCTGTCACTGATGCTTAAGAGATATGTTCCTGAAATAAAAAAAGAAAGTTGGAATTAAATTGATTTATAAATCATTTAATTCTAATTTTAATTTTTCCAGTTTAGGTGCAAGGAAGTTGTAGAATATTGCTGTTAGCGCACCGCTGGCAAATCCGATAATTAGTGAGAAAATAATATTAAATATTGCACTAATTGCTGTTCCACCACTGACTATCATCACAATTGCAGTAATAATGCTTAAAACACCATTTACTATACCAAATGCAATTGCAAACTTAATCATGTCAACAGATTCAATCACTGTCATGTTGTTTTCTTTTGATAATTTAACTTCAATTCCTCTTCCTCTGCCTGCAAGAATGTTGTAAATGTAGCATCCGAGCAGTACGAAAACAAATGTCATGATAAATGTACCGAAGATAAACATTGCAATTGTTGTCGGTTGGCTGATCAGTATCATGAACTGATAAAGGCTATAAGCTAATACCTGCTGGCCAGCATAGATTAATGTCTGCATTACTGCATTAATCAATAACGGCAGGACTAATACAGAAACCAAATAGAGTAATATTGCCTGAATTGTTGCAATCATTGCTGTTATAATTGCAGTTTCGGTTGTTGTTACTTTAATGATTTTTCCGCCATCAAATATGAATTTAATGTTGTTCATTTTTTTTGCAAGGAGATTATAAATGAAACCCTGGCAAAAGGAATTGTAGATTGTGTACATGAATGTACCGACTACCATTGTTGAGATAAGATATACTGAAACCCCAGCTCCGTTTGGATTTGAGATTCCAATAAAAAGCGAAATTATGATGGAGGAGATTATTGAAAATAATACTCCTATTGCAGTTGTGATAATAGTGAATGAAGATAAATCAATAGATTTTAATTCTTTTACACTAACCATTCTTCCACCTAGAACCAGCTTTCAGATTTTTCAAGCAATTCGTCAATGATTATTGAAATGGAGCCGACATAGGTGTGAGGATCCATAATTTTTTCAACATCGTCTTCTGTAAGGTATTTTTGAACCTCTTCATCTTCTAGGATTAATTCTCCTAATAATAATTTTTCTTTATTGGCTTTTATTGCATTTTTCCTTACAATTCCGTATGCAGTTTGTTTACCCATTCCTGCACGGGTAAGTTCTGCCATTAATCTTTCAGCCATAATCAGTCCGTTTGTGAGGTTTAAGTTTCTTTCGATATTTTCATCGTAGAAAACTAAATTGTTCATTAATTTTATGGTTAAATTGAGGATGTAATCGGTTAAAATACAGCTTTCAGGGAACATGATTCTTTCACATGAAGAGTTGGTTAAATCTCTTTCATGCCATAACGGATTGTTGTCTAAAGCTGCATTGACATAGGATTTGACAATTCTTGCAATGCCGCATATTCTCTCAGCAGTAATAGGGTTCATTTTATGTGGCATTGTACTGCTTCCTACTTGTTTTTCAGGATCGAAGTATTCGCCGACTTCCATGAGTTCGGTTCTTTGAAGACTTCTGATTTCAAGTGCAATTTTGTCTAAGGTACTTGCAATATTTGCTAAAACACTTATGAACTCTACGTGGTTGTCTCTTTGAACAACCTGGTTTGTGATGGTAGCTGCAGGTAATCCTAATATTTCTGCTACGGTTTTGTGGATTTCCCATCCCTGTTCGCCTAATGCTGCGGTGGTTCCAACAGCTCCGTCCATCATTCCAATACAAACATTGGATTCTGCATTTTCCAGTCTTACGTATTGTCTGTGAAGTTCATCAGCCCAAATACCGAATTTCATACCGTAGGTGGTAGGAAGTGCATGCTGTCCGTGTGTACGTCCGATACATACTTTCATTTTATTTTCTTCGGTTAATTTGAGCATTATTTTTGTTAATCTTTCTAATTTTTCTTTTAATACTCCAATGGAGTCACGAATGAGTAATGAATTTGAACTGTCTACAATATCATTAGATGTAGCTCCGAAGTGAACGTATTCTCCGGCTCCGTTTTCACATACTTCTGTGATTGATTTTGATAAAGCAGCGATATCGTGATTTGTTTCTGCTTCAATTTCTTTCATTCTTTCAAGCTTTACAAAGTTTGTATTAGCTTTTGCGGCAATTTCATCAGCAACTTCCTGTGGAATAATTCCCAGTTTGCCTTCAGCTTGAGCTAATGCAGATTCTACATCTAACATTCTCTGTAATTTATTTTCTTCTTCCCAAATTTGTTTCATTTCGGGAGTTCCATATCTAAATTCAATTGGATGTATAGCCATTTTTTATCAACTCATAATTTTTAAAATATATTCATATATTTATTCATTCTTTTTATTAAATTTTTAATTTTTTCAAAACATTTATATAGTCACCTTTTAAAGACTTTAATATACTTGCATATTATTCTAATTTATGCAATAGGTGAGTATATGGAAACAAAAATACGACAGTTGCGCCAGAATAAAGGCTTAACTCAACAAGAGTTGGCTGATGCGGCTCAAGTAACTCGTCAAACCATAAATGCTTTAGAAAATGCTCGTTATAATCCTTCCTTATTATTAGCCTATAAAATTACAAAAATTTTGGGTAAAAATTCTATAGAAGAAGTCTTTATGTTCAATGAAGATGATTGAATGACATTTGAATTTGTAAAAAAAATAGTTGGTTTGCATGTGTTAATAAATATGCTTTTATATTGTTAATATATATGCTAAAAAAATGTTAATATAGTGTTCATATTGTTAATATATATGCTATTTTTTTAATTTTATTTTTTAAACACTTTTATTTGATATTATGTCTTTGTTTAACGATAATCTGAAAAATATTAAAATCAGGACGGTTTTGATAATACTGATTGTATCTTATCTGATTTTATTTTTGTTATCTAAATTCGGATTTCCATTTAACCAGACATGGATTTATATTGTTTTAATCTTTTATTTCATATTTAAATTACGCAGATATGGTGAAAGCTTTAAAGAGGATTTAAAAAGTGTTTTTTCCAAAATTGATTTGAAATTCATACTGTTTGTAGTTTTTTTGAATATTTTCTTTTCATATGGGATGCTCTATTTGACAAATTATGCGGTATCTTATTTTCCCCAGTTAATGTTTCTGGTAAATTTTTCACTGCCTTCAATGGCAATTATAGACACTTTGCCTTTGATTGGAGGATTTGTCTCCACAGTTGTTATTGCATCTGTTTGTGAAGAGTTAATATTCAGGGGTGTTTTCCTGTCCCGGTTGAGACTAATTGTTCCTACAGTCTTTGCAGTACTGATTTCCTCATTGCTTTTTGGTGCGCTTCATAGCTTTGGAAGCATGACTTCAGCAGTTGTTTTTGCTATTTGCATGGCAATTTTATATCTTAAAAGCGATAATATTTGCGTTCCTATTTTGGCTCATTTCTTAAATAACTTATTTGCTGAAATTATCAGATTGGTTGATGTTCATGAGGTATTATTTAACAATCCTGGTGTCATGTTGGTTATTGGTGTTCTTGCAGTGATTTCTGCAATAATTCTGTTCATCTCAATTTTCAAAGAATTGAAAATGTTAAATAATAAAACATTATAGATATCTTAACATGGATTTAAGAAAAATCGGTGTTGCATTAATTTTTATTGGAATCATTTTGGCCATATTGTTTTTGGGCAATGATAAAGTGTTCGTGCCTGCATTGACAGTCACAGTGTTAGGATTCTTTTTAACAGTTGTTGGTTTTGTCATTGAAATTAGAAAAAGAAAATTGATTAATGATCAGTTGGATAAGGATATCGGAACTGTTATTCAGCCGTTAATTACTAAATATTCTAATTTGAATAAGCAGTATCGCAGTGAATTTGAAGGCGATGAATATGTTCAAAAAAGATTGCAGTTAAACAATGATTTGGAAAAAGAACTTACAGAAAAAATCCCTTATCTGGAAAGCCGTGAAATCAAAAAGATAGTCATTGAGTTTTCCAAAGAGCAGGATAAAATGTAAGTATATTTTTTTAAAGTTTTAATATAATGTACAAAAAATGACAACAAGGTTTTAAATAGTACATTTTATAAAATAATAATTTAGTGATATAATGTTTTTCCCAAGTTTAGATGAAGTAAAAGATATTTCAAAAAATAAGGAGTATAAGTGCATACCAATCGCTTATGAATTATTCTCAGATATTGCAACTCCTATAGAAGTTTTAAGAATTTTAAAAGGTTGCAGTAACCACTGTTACATGCTGGAAAGTGTAGAAGATTCACAAAACTGGGGAAGATACTCTTTTTTAGGTTATGACCCTCTTCTGGAATTCACCTGTCAGGACGGCATCGTTAAAATTAAAGGCAGTGAAAATTTCGACCAGTTCAACGACGACGAGGTTGTAATCGAAACTGAAAACCCCAGTGAAATCATAAAAGATCTGGTTAAAAAAAATAAGTCTCCGAAATTAGAGAACCTGCCGCCGTTTACTGGGGGTTTTGTAGGTTATTTCGCTTATGATTATATAAAATATGCAGAGCCTTCACTAAAACTTGATGCAGAAAACCAGGATCAGTTCAAGGACATAGATGTGATGCTTTTTGATAAAGTCATTGCTTTTGACAATTTTAAACAGAAAATTATCCTTATCGTAAATATGAAGAATGATGATTTGGAAAATAATTATGAAACTGCCTGCATTGAATTAAAACAGATGGCAAATTTAATAAAATGCGGTAAAAAAGCAAAAATCGAATCTTTAAAATTACATTCTGACTTTAAACCGGTATTTTCAAAGAAAAAATACTGTGATATGGTTCTGAAAGCCAAAAATTACATAAAAGAGGGAGACATATTTCAGGTTGTTTTGTCAAATAGGATAGAAGCTGAAATCTCAGGAAGCCTTTTTGATACATACAGGGTTTTAAGAACCACAAATCCTTCACCTTACATGTTTTATTTCTCAAGTAACGATATTGAAATTGCAGGAGCATCTCCTGAAACATTAGTTAAACTCACAGACAATAAACTCTTCACATTTCCTCTGGCCGGAACAAGGCCTCGCGGAAAAACACCTGAAGAAGATTTAAAACTTGAAGAGGAGCTGCTCAGTGATGAAAAAGAATTGGCCGAACATAATATGCTGGTTGATTTGGGCCGTAATGATATCGGAAGAATATCCGAGATTGGTTCTGTTAATGTGGAGAAATACCTGTCTATCGAGAGATTTTCCCATGTGATGCACATAGGATCTACTGTAAGCGGAACTTTAAGAAGTGACTTGGATTCACTTGTAGCTATTGATTCAATTCTTCCTGCAGGAACATTGTCCGGAGCTCCAAAATTAAGAGCATGTGAAATAATCAATGAACTGGAAGACAATAAACGTGGAATATACGGCGGAGCCATAGGCTATGTTGATTTAAGCGGAAACATCGATACCTGCATTTCAATCAGAATAGCCTTTGCAAGAAACAATAAGGTTTTCATTCGCTCAGGAGCAGGAATAGTGGCAGACAGCGTACCTGAAAATGAATTTGACGAATGCTTAAATAAGGCTGCGGCCGTAATAAATGCATTAAAAATTGCTGACGGAGGGATAGAATGATTCTTTTAATTGACAATTATGACAGTTTTTCATATAATCTTTATCAGCTGATTGGTGAAATCAATCCGGATATCATGGTTGTAAGAAACGATAAGATAACACTTGAAGAGATATCAGATTTGAATCCTGAATGCATTATACTGTCTCCTGGTCCTGGAAAACCTGAAAACGCAGGAATATGCATTGATGTTGTGAAAACTTTCTACGATAAGATTCCGATTTTAGGAGTTTGTCTGGGCCATCAGGCAATATGTGAAGCATTTGGCGGTAAAATATCACATGCTTCAAGGCTGATGCATGGAAAATCATCAAAAATTTCACTTGATTACGATTATCTCTTTAAGGGACTTCCGAGTGAAATTAGTGTCGGAAGATATCATTCATTAAGTCTTGTCAGGGACACTCTTCCGGACTGTCTTGACATTATTTCAAAAGCAAAGGATGACGGTGAAGTGATGGCGGTAAAGCATGAAAGTTACAGTGTTTACGGCCTGCAGTTTCATCCTGAATCAATTTTAACTCCTGACGGATTAACAATTATCAGAAATTTCTTGGAAAAAGTAGAGAGGGGAATCTTATGATTAAAGAAGCTATTTTAAAAGTTTACAAACATGAAGATTTAACTTATGATGAAGCATACCAGACTATGGATGAAATCATGAGTGGTGAAGCAAGTGAAGTCCAGATGAGTGCATATCTCACTGCAATGTCTATGAAAGGCGAAACAATTGATGAAATCACTGCATCAGCCGAAGCGATGAGGGCTCACTGTGTAAGATTGCTGAACGATAAGGAAGTTTTGGAAATCGTCGGTACAGGCGGTGACGGTTCAAATACATTCAATATCTCAACAACTTCATCCATTGTAATATCTGCTGCAGGAGTTCCTGTAGCCAAACACGGAAACAGGTCCGCTTCCAGTAAATGTGGTGCTGCAGATGTCTTGGAAGAGCTGGGGGTAAATATTTATATTGAGCCTGAAAAAAGTTTAAAATGTCTTAGGGAAATTAATTTATGTTTCTTATTTGCTCAGAATTATCATTTGTCAATGAAATATGTTGCAGGTGTGCGTAAAGAACTTTCAATCAGAACAATTTTCAATATTTTAGGGCCTCTGACAAGTCCCGCCGGTGCTTCAATGGAAGTGCTGGGAGTCTATGAAAAAGATCTTGTAGAGCCTTTAACTGATGTTTTAAAGAATTTGGGAGTTAAATCTGCATTGACAGTTTACGGCGTTGACGGCATGGATGAAATTTCTGTCAGTGACAAAACATTTGTCTGTGAACTTAAAGACGGCAAAACAATGTCATATGAAATTTCACCTGAATATTTCGGCATGGAAAAGGCCTCCAAAGAGGATTTGGTTGGCGGTGATGCAAAAGTCAATGCTGAAATTACCCGTTCCATTTTAAATGGGGAAAAAGGTCCAAAAAGAAATGCTGTTCTATTGAATTCAGCAGCAGGCCTTTATGTTGCAGGAAAAGTCGAATCCCTGCGTGAAGGTGTTGCATTGGCAGAAGAAATTATTGATTCTGGAAAGGCATTAAAGCAGCTTGAAAGATTTATTGAATGTACAAACAGATGATTGACATGTTGGATGAAATAGTTGAAAAAACAAAAGAAAGATTAGTGGAATCAAAGAAAAACAAGTCATTGGATGATCTTAAGGATGAAGTCGCTAAAATGAACATCACCCAGGATTTTCCGTTTAAAGAGGCTTTAAGCGGTGATGAAATATCAATAATTGCAGAAGTCAAAAGGGCATCACCCTCAAAGGGCATGATTGCTGAGGATTTTGATTATGTTTTCATTGCAAAAGATTATGAGGATGCAGGTGCATCTGCAATTTCCGTTTTAACAGAACCTTACTTTTTCAAGGGATCCAACGATTACCTTAAAGAAATTTCCGAGAATGTTTCAATCCCGATTTTAAGAAAGGATTTCATCATTGATGAATATATGATTTGGGAAGCTAAAGCTATAGGTGCTTCTGCAGTATTGCTGATTGTTTCTATTTTGTCCATTGTAGAGTTAAAGAAATTTTTGGATTTGGCTCATGATTTGGGTCTTTCCGCTATTGTTGAGGCACATGACGGCAATGAGATTAGAACTGCACTTAATGTAGGGGCTGAAATAATCGGTGTCAACAACAGGGATCTGACAGATTTCAGCGTAGACATTGAAAATAGTATAAGTCTACGTAGATGTGTCAGTGGTGATGTAGTGTTTATTTCTGAAAGTGGCATTAAAACACCTGAAGATGTAAGGAGATTAAAAGAAAATGATGTCGATGCAGTTTTAATAGGCGAAACTTTAATGAAATGTGATGATAAAAAAGCTATGATTTCGGAGTTCAAAAATGCCTAAAATCAAAATCTGCGGATTAAGACGTTTGAAAGATATTGAAATAGTAAACAGATATAAGCCGGATTATATAGGATTTGTATTTGCCAATTCCAAAAGACAGGTTTCACATGAGCTTGCAATACAAATGAAAGATAATTTAGATGATAACATTATTTCTGTTGGTGTTTTTGTTGACGCAGAGCTTGATGAAATATTGACATTATTCAATAAGGGAATTATAGAAATTGCTCAACTTCACGGCGATGAAAGTGAAGATTATATTAATAATTTAAAAGAAAAAACTAATAATGAACTAAAAATTATCAATGCTGTTGAAATGTCACAGGATACAGACTTATTGATGCATGATAAATCTCAGGCTGATTATCTTCTGCTGGATAGTGGGAAAGGCAGTGGTAAAACATTCGACTGGCAGCTGATTAGAAAAGATTTAACTAAAAAGTTCTTTTTAGCAGGTGGAATCGACAGCAGCAATGTCAGACAGGCTGTTGAGCAGTTTAATCCCTATGCTATAGATTTAAGTTCAAGTTTAGAAATTGACGGTTATAAAGATGAAAATAAAATTAAAGAAATCATGGAGGCTATAAAGTGAATAAAGGACGATATGGCGATTATGGAGGTCAGTACATATCTGAAACATTAATGAATGAGCTGCTGTATCTGGAGGAGCAGTACAATCATTACATGAATGATCCCGATTTTGTAAATGAACTGAATGATTTGCTAAAAGAATATGCGGGAAGACCTTCCTTATTGTATTATGCTAAAAGAATGACAGAAGACCTTGGCGGTGCAAAAATCTATTTAAAACGTGAAGATTTAAACCACACAGGCGCTCATAAAATCAACAATGTTTTAGGGCAGGTTTTACTTGCTAAAAAAATGGGTAAAACAAGAGTTATTGCAGAAACCGGTGCGGGTCAGCATGGGGTTGCAACAGCTACTGCAGCTGCACTTTTGGATATGGAATGTGAAGTGTTCATGGGTGAAGTTGATACCAAAAGACAGGCATTGAATGTTTACAGGATGGAACTCTTGGGTGCAAAGGTTCACTCCGTCAAATCAGGAACAAAAACCTTGAAAGATGCTGTCAATGATGCATTCAGAGACTGGATTGCAAGAGTTCATGATACTAATTATGTAATAGGTTCAACAATGGGACCTCATCCTTTCCCAATGATGGTCCGTGATTTCCAGTCAGTAATCAGTGCTGAAGCAAGAGAGCAGTTTTTGGAAAAAGAGGGAAGACTTCCGACAGCTGTTGTTGCATGTGTCGGTGGAGGAAGTAACGCAATGGGTGCATTTTACAATTTCATCGATGATGAGGAGGTCAGGCTGATTGGATGTGAAGCCGGCGGAAAAGGGGTTGACACTCCGTATAATGCAGCTGCTTTAACAAAAGGTAAAATTGGAATATTTCATGGTATGAAATCATTTTTCAATCAGGGAGACTACGGCCAGATTGCTCCGGTTTATTCAGTATCAGCAGGCCTTGACTATCCTGGTGTAGGGCCTGAACATGCTTATTTAAGAGATATCGGCAGAGCTGAATATGTTCCTGTAAATGATGAGGAAGCGGTTGAAGCATTTGAATATCTCTCAAGGACTGAAGGAATTATTCCGGCTATTGAAAGTGCTCATGCAGTTGCCCATGCAATGAAAATAGCGCCGACAATGGATAAGGATGATATAATAATGATTTGTCTTTCAGGAAGAGGAGATAAGGATGTCAGATCAATTGCAGAATACAGGGGAGTTGAGTTAGATGAGTAGAATTCCAAACGCTTTTAAAAACGGAAAAGCATTTATAGGCTTTTTGACTGCAGGAGACCCGACAGTTGAAAAAACTGTAGAGTATATATTGGCAATGGTTGATGCCGGGTGTGATTTGGTAGAAATAGGTATTCCTTTTTCAGACCCTATGGCTGAAGGTGTTGTAATTCAGGACGCTAATGTCAGAGCATTGAAACACAATACTACAACAGATGATGTATTTGAAATTGTTCGTAAAGTCCGCCAAAAAACTGAAGTTCCAATAGTATTTTTAACTTATATCAATCCCGTTTTCTTTTATGGATATGAAGAGTTCTTTAAAAAATGTAATGAATTAGGCGTTGACGGAATCATATCTCCAGACCTGCCGTATGAAGAGAAAGGCGAAATTGCAGATATTGCACGTAAAAATGATGTTGATGTCATATCACTGATTGCACCTACTTCAAAAGAAAGGATTCAGATGATAGCTAATGACGCAACCGGTTTCATGTATGTTGTATCCTCTTTAGGAGTTACCGGAATGCGTTCTGAGATTAAAACTGATTTAAATGCTATTCTATCTGATATTCGTGATGTTTGTGATTTGCCTCTGGCAGTAGGTTTTGGAATAAACACTCCAGAACAGGCAACTGAAATAGGTAAAATTGCTGATGGTGTAATTGTCGGAAGTGCAATTGTCAAAATAATCGAAGAATACGGTGAAAATGCTGAAAAACCTCTAAAAGAATATGTTTCCAGCATGAAAAAAGCGGCAAATGAATAATCTAATAAAAGATAAATTTATAATATATAAAAAATAAATATTAATACATTACTAATTAGAGGATTATTTATGTTTAAAGCAGAATTAAGTGATTCTAACATATTAAAAACCAGTTTTGATGCTATTTCATCAATTGTTGATGAAGTACAAATTCAAACTGACAGTGAGGGCATGAGATTAGATGCCTTAGACCGTAGTCACATAACTTTCGTTCATTTAGAGCTTAAATCAAGTTTATTCGATGAATATATTTGTGACGTTCCTGAAAAAATTAATATTGATACTGATGAATTCATGAGAGTTTTAAAACGTGCAAAATCTCAGGACAGAGTTTTAATGTCTGTTGATGAAGGTAATTTCATTATTACTTTTGAAGGAGATGCAACAAGAACTTTCAAAATAAGATTAATTGATATGGAATATGATAACCCTGTTCCACCTCAAATTGATCACCCAACATCATTTAAAGTACGTTTCTCTATCTTAAAAGACTGTATCAACGATATTGATATCTTTTCAGATAAAATCGCTTTCCAGGTTGATGAAGATTACTTTATCGCATCAGCTGATGGTGAATTTGGTGATGCTAGTATCAAATATCTCCATGGTGAGAATATCTCAGAACATGCAAAATCTTTATTCTCATTGGATAAAATCAGAGAAATGCTTAAAGCAGATAAATTTTCAGAGGAAGCTGAAATCGGCTTAGGTACTGACATGCCATTAAGTTTAACCCTTAATATGGTTACTGGCGATGGTAAACTAAGTTTCTTGCTTGCTCCTAGATTAGAAACAGATGAATAATTTTTTTTCATTTGTTTATCCTTTTTTTATTTTAAACACTACATTAGAGATGATATTAAGTGGATGAATTCTATCAAGTTTTACGTAAAGTTCAGAAGAAAGAACGTAATAATGGTACATTAGCTCGTGTAGAAGAAACTTTTTACAACGATATTCACGAGTATTTAAATGGATTAAGAAAACAGGCCATTGAAGATCCATTCTCTAATGCTCACGGTACTCTTAAACAGGCTCAGATTATTGCTACAGAGATTTGTGAAAGGCGTGAGAAAAAAATCAGCGAAGCCGCTGTAATCAATATTCATCGCTCATACCATCTTTTCACAGGAAAACCAAAATTTGATCTGGTTGATACAACTCCGCTGAATTTAACTCCTGAAGAAGAAAAGTTTTACTACTCCTTATTGGATACTTTAAAAACTCATAGGGGAAACATTTCTTTGGATAAACTGTCAGATGATGACGATTCAGAAAAAACAACTGTTATAAATCCGGTTGGAACTCAAAGCACTACTTTGGATACTCCTAAAGAAACTCCAAAAGAAATTCCTAAAGAGACTCCTAAAAATGATGATGAAGTTTTAAACAGGCTTGATGAAATCAGCAAAGCCAAACCTATCGTCGGCGAGAAAAGAGAACCTATTGAAAAGCAGATTATCAAATCACAGCAAAAACGTGCTGAAGCTGAAAGGCCTCAGGTGAAACCTAAAAAGCCTATTGAAGAGAATCTTGAAGAAAATCCTAACGCAGTCGAAGAAACCGATGAATTTTATGATTTGGAATCTCAAAAAATTGCAAAGGATACCGAACTGGTAACAATGCTTGTTTTTGATGATATTGATGCTATAATGGGTGTTGATGAAAAGGTATACGGTCCATTCAGACCACAGGATCTGGTAACTTTACCTATGGTCAATGCAAAAATATTTTTCAAAAATCGCAAAGGTCGCCAGGTAAAAATCTAATTTTCCATTAACTTTATATAACTTATAAAACAGAAATAGTTGCATATCTATTTGTGATACTAAAAAATTATATTTTATATAATTTGGATTTCTGCTGTCTGTAGACTTGATGCGTTACAATGCAGTTTTGATCTCTAATATTTTTTGATTTAAACTTAGTTTAGATAAATTTATGAATAGATTTCCAATGATTTATTAATTAAACACCTAATGGTGTATTAAACGGTGAAAAAATGAAAATACCAAAAGAAAAAAGAACATACTGTCCTCATTGTAAAAAACACACAATGCATGAAGTTCACACTGCTAAAAAAAGAAAAGCTAGTGAGTTAACCTGGGGACAAAGACAATTCAGACGTGTAACTGCTGGTTACAGAGGTTACCCAAGGCCTTTACCTGCTGGAAACAAACCAGTTAAAAAATTAGACTTAAGACTTAAATGCAAAGAATGTGGAAAATCTCACATTAAACAATCTTTCAGAACAGGAAAACCTGAATTTGTAGCAAAATAGGTGATTAACATGGTTAGTAAAGGTAGAGGAAACTTTTTAAAAGTTAAATGTTTAGATTGTGACAATGAGCAAGTAATTTTCGACCGTGCAGCATCAGACGTAAAATGTATTATTTGTGGTAAAACACTCGTTAAATCCCGTGGTGCTAAAGCTAAAATTACTGCACACATCGAAAAAGTTTTAAACTAGATTTCTAGTTTTTAACTTATTTTTTACTATTTTTATATAATTTTTATTTAATGTTGGTGAGAGTATGGTAAGAAAAAGTCAAGAATGGCCTGATGAAGGGGAACTTATTGTAGGTACAGTCTACAAAGTTCTTAATTATGGGGCATTCGCTAAATTAGAAGAATATCAGGGCAAAGAAGCTTTTATTCATATTTCTGAAGTATCTTCTGGTTGGGTAAAAAATATCAGAGATCATGTAAGAGAAAACCAAAAAATTGTTTGCCGTGTTCTCCGTGTAAATCCTAAAAAAGGACATGTGGATGCTTCCTTAAAAAGAATCCGTGAAGATCAAAGAACTAAAAAAATCCAACATTGGAAAATCGAACAGAAAGCAGAAAAATTCCTGGAATTGGCTGCTAAATCCTTAGATAAAGATTTGGATACTGCTTATGATGAAGTAGGTTACGAACTTATGGACATCTTCGGTGATGTTTATGGTGCTTTTGAAACTGCTTCCGATGAAGGTGCTGAATCACTTACTGAAGAAGGAATCCCACAAGATTGGGCAGATGCTATTACTGAAGTAGCTAAAAAGAACATTACTCCTCCTGAAGTTCACATCAGCGGATATGTTGATATTGAAACTTTTGTGCCTAATGGAGTTGAAATTATCATTTCTGCACTTAAGGCTGCTGAAGATAATGGAGATGAGGAAGAAGAGATTAAAGTCCAATGTGTAGGTGCACCAAGATATAGGATTACTGTAAAATCTACTGACTATTTATTAGCAGAAAAAGCATTAAAAGCTGCTGCTGATAGATGTATTGCAGTTGTTGAAGAATCTGACGGAAATGGTTCATTTTTAAGAGAATTGGATAATTAGATTCTTATGAATATGAAAATGAATAAATGTCCTGAATGTGGCATTTATACTTTAAAAGAAGCTTGCCCAAAATGCGGCGGCAAACTCAAAGTGATTTATCCTCCCAAATTTTCAGTTGAGGATAAGTATGGTAAATATAGACGTATATTGAAAAAAGAGTCAATGAAGGAGTAAATCCATATGGAAACTACAGAAATTACTGTCTTAGAGGATATTGAATTAGACAATCCTATATTTATTGAAGCATTACCTGGCTTAGGTCATGTTGGTAAATTAGCTGCTGATCATATGATTGATGAATTGGGAGCTACTAAATTTGCAGAAATTTATTCTCCAACTTTTCCGCCTCAAGTTCTTGTTAAGGACGAAGGTATTATTGAAAACATGTTCAATGAGTTATATTACCTGAGAGATGTCGGGGAAGATAATTTGGATTTAATTTTACTTGTAGGTAATACACAATCATTATCTCCTGAAGGCCAATATCTGGTCTGTAAGGAAATTTTAGAGTTTGTAAAAGGCTACGACATTAATAGAATTTACACACTTGGCGGAATGGTTACAGGACCGAATGTAGAAAATCCTAAAGTTTTCGGTGCCGCTACTGATGAAGCCTGCATTGAATTATTAAAAGAAGCAGGTGTTGAAATCAGAGCTAATGACGGTGGTATCGTCGGTGCTTCCGGATTATTTTTAGGTTTAGCAACCCGTCAGGGAATTCAGGGGTCTTGTCTAATGGGTGAAACTCCAGGTTATTTCATCGATGCTCAAGCGGCAGAAGCGATATTACATAAATTAGCTCATTTGCTTAATTTTGAAATAAATGTTGATAAGCTTGAAGAAAGAGCTGAAGAAACCAGACAAATGATTGCTCAAGCTCAACAAATGGAACAGGATTTAATTAATAAAGCTAATGCCGGAAATGCAGATGATTTAAGATATATTGGATAGAATTCCAATATATAATTTTTTACTTTTTTTATCTTAATAATGCAAGAATACCACAACTTCTGTAAGTTGTGGATGAATTGTAAGTTGGGTATTCTATTTTTTTATTAACTTTTAAATAGTTTTT
>NZ_OMWA01000016.1 GCF_900314615.1 uncultured Methanobrevibacter sp.
GTGACAGGAATGCCGCTATAAACATCCTTAATGAAGGATTAAAAATCGTCGGGACGACGGTGCAGTAAAAATATCCCAAAAAAATACATATCTTTTTTTTGGGTTTGCGAATCCCCGTCTTCTCAAAGACGGGGAAGTTCAATCTTGTAAATCATTAAAGAGTAGGACATTTGGTCTTGGAATTTGTTTATTTTGAATATTTCTTTTGGAAATATTACTGGTATGATTTTATATTTGTTAATTCCAATTTTATAGTTTTCATAGGAGAAATATCCTCTATCGAAATATATTAGGTCTTTTGGTTTGATTAGGCTTCTTCTTTTGAGTTCTTTTAAAACTTCGTCGAAAATTTTTGAATCATTAGGTGCACCAGGATGGATTAAAATGGAAACTGGTGTATGGGTGTTCTTTTCGAGGACAACTGTTACTTTATAGCCTATGAAATATCCTTTGGAGTTAGAATATCCGAATTTTAATCTTAATTTTTTCAGATGATTTTGGGAGATATATTTCCTTAAAATATTGATATCGCATTCGACAGGTGTTGCATCAGTAATATAAACATCTTTCTTGTTTTATGAGGTTTAAAAAACTTTCTTAGTATTGAGTTTGTAATATTACAATATATTTCGGAGCTATATCTGCTTAAATACTCATAAAACTTGAGATTCGTCTGTAACCTCAGAAATTCCTGTAAATTTTCTAAGATTAGAAGATCTATTTAACTCATTAACAACATCAGATATCCTATAATTAAAAAATATTTTTAAGTAAATAACAAATTTGGAACGATTTTTAATACCATTACGATTATATATGTCTTTTACTTTTTCGTTTTCGATAAATTTAAATACTTTGCCCAATAGAATAAATCTATGGTCGTGTTTGTCATAGTTTAATCCTGGTTGCATTTTGAATCACAAATAAATATATGTAACTCATTATTATTAAATTTTATGATTTATCATGACTCTATTTTTTTAATAATAAAAAACTAGCCAATCCCATTCAAATTAATGAACTTGATATTGTAGTTGGTGAAATAAATAGTGTTTTATGCTAGTTTCATGTATTGATTTTCTAGTACCTTATTATAAGGTTTCTGCAAAAACCAAATCATACACAGTTACCTTAAAAACCATTGAAGGTTCATCCATTGATGGTAAAACTTACTTTGTAGCAGGTAAAAAAGTAACACTTAAAGTCAACGGCAAAACATACACTGCAAAAACAAACGCCAAAGGTCAGGCAACCTTCAAAATCACTAACTTGACTAAAAAAGGCAAATTCACTGCAGTTGTAAAATACGCTGGAAGCAATACCTACAATGCAGTCAGCAAAAAAATAAAATTAACAATCAAGTGAGATTAATTTCTCACTACTCTTTTTTTATTTTTTAAATATTCTTGCAATAATTATATTATAAAATGCTCTTTTTTTTGTTCAGTTAATCATTAACTGTTTTGAAAGTAATTATTTTTAAATACTAATGAATCTATACTATTTACACTAAATTTTAGGTGATAGTATGGCTCAAATAACTTTCAACGATAAATTACGAGACTCTAAAGATTTGCCGAAAATAGTAGTAGTTGAAAATGAAAAGTCCATTAAGATATTTGGCGGTAAAAATATGCTGATAGCTCCTCCGCTTGAATATAATGGCATAATGGCTAAAATTCCTAAAGGAAAGTTAATCACTACCCGAGAAATCAGGGAGTTTCTCTCAAAAAAGCATGGTGCAGACTTCACATGTCCGATGACTGCCGGAATATTCATCTCTCTGGCAGCACAGGCAAGTTTTGAAAGAAATTACAGTAAAATTCCATTCTGGAGAACTTTAAAGTCAGGAGGTGAATTAAATCCGAAATATCCTGGAGGAATCGAATTTCAAAAGGATATGCTTGAATGTGAAGGTCACAAGATTATCATTAAGGGGAGAAAATTTTTAAGGTATTTTGTGGAGGATTATGAAAATAACTTATATGATTTAAGTCAAATTAATAAATGATGAAAGCTCTTGAAAAAACTCTGAAATCTGTAGTGGAAAATCCCAAATATATTTTTAGACTAACTCTTCAGGGAGTAATGGTCGGTATATTTGCAGGACTTATGGTCTGTCTGTATCGTTTTTTACTTTCAGGTTCAGAGCATGTTTTAAGAGACTATTTAAGTATTATTAATGGAAATATTTTTTATATTATTATCTTTTTCATTGCCCTGGCTTTAATGGGTCTTTTGATAGATTTTCTAACTAAATGGGAAGTTGACTCTGCCGGAAGCGGTATTCCTCAGGTTTATGCTGAGGTAAAAGGGCACATGGAAGCTAACTGGGCAAAAGTTTTATTTTCAAAGATTGTTGCCGGAGTTTTAACAGCTCTCGGCGGTTTGTCATTAGGTCCTGAAGGCCCGTCAGTTCAGATTGGGGGTATGGCAGGAAAAGGAATAGCGAAACTCTTTAAGGGATCAAAGACTGATGAGCTTAGACTGATTCTGGTCGGATCTGCAGTAGGTATTACAGCAGCATTCAATGCACCTCTTGCAGGTGTAATATTCGTTTTTGAAGAAATCAATCACGGATTTGACAAGACTCTGGTATTTATTGCACTAGTCTCTGCAATAGTTTCAGATTTTATATCAAAAGGAATATTTGGTCAGTCTACAATCCTGAATTTCCCTGTTTTAAATATTCCATTGGAGTCCTACTGGATTTTAATTATACTTGGAGTCGTAATAGGCCTTTTAGGATACGTATACAATATTGGTATGATTAAATCAAGCGATATTGTAAACAACCTTAAAATTCCATCATGGCTTAAATTTGTACTTGTATTTATGGTATCCGGTGTTGTGGCACTGATGATTCCTGAAATAAGTGATGGAGGACACTTCATGATGGATATGCTGGATATAGCTATTCCATCTTTAAGCGTTTTACTTTTGCTTTTGGTTTTAAAATATGTATTTTCCATGTTTTCATTCTCATCAGGAGCTCCTGGAGGCATATTCCTGCCTATTCTGGTATTGGGTGCATATATTGGTGCCGTATTCGGGTCAATTGTTGTTCCAACTTTCGGATGGCAGCATGATTTGATTTACAGGTTCATAATTATCTCAATGGCAGGATTTTTTGCAGCTACCGTTCGCTCACCGATTACAGGTATCGTTCTTTTGGCGGAGATGTGCGGTTCAACAGAATCCCTTGTTGCAATGATTATCGTTTCACTGATTGCTTATGTAATCCCTACCCTTTTAGGCAATGAACCGATTTATGAATCACTTTATGACAGACTGCTTTTAAAGAAAAACCGAGAATTTGTCAAAAAGCCTTCCAAACATGTTTTAAGCGAATATGTTGTTCCTCTTGACTGCAATTACATTAACTTCAAGATTAAAGACATTCCGTTTCCGAAAAATGCAATAGTAGTATCAGTAATAAGAAATGGAAGATATATTATTCCAACTGAAGATTTCCATATCAAATATTCAGACCAGATTCAGATTTTAACAGACAGCAACGATTATCCTTATGTTAGAGAAGAAATTGAAGAGCTATTCGGTGGTTAAATGAGTTTAATTTTTAAAAGACATAGTGTACGTAAATTTAAAGATGAAATTGTTCCAGATGATGTGATTGAAAACCTGCTTAAAGCAGGTATGCAGGCACCTTCATCATGCAATTCCCAGCCATGGGAATTTGTTGTCGTTTCAAAAGATGAAGATAAAAAAGCAATTTCTCAGATGCATCAGTTTGCAAAGCCGGCAGCAGGTGCATCCCATCTGATAATTACTTTGGGAAACTTAAATGAGGCAAAAGTCATCGGAATGATTGAACAGGACCTTGGAGCATGCAATGAAAACATCCTGCTTCAGGCAACACATGAGGGCTTGGGTGCCGTATGGCTGGGTTTTCATCCGATAGAAGATCGTACATTAAGATTAAAGGAGTACTTGGATATTCCTGATTACTGCATTCCATTTTCAGTAATATGTGTCGGTTATCCGGCAGTAGAAAGTCAAGTGTGCCTTAGATATGACAAATCAAAGGTTCATTTTGACCGATATTGAATAGTGTTAATTATTTTTATATAGTCCATTGTACAAAATTATTATTTGTATTTATTTTTTAGATGATGACATGATTAGTAAAGAGCTTAGAGAATTTGAGATGCTGAATACTACAACTCAGAGTATTTATGAATTGAATGAGTTAAATGTACTTATTATCCTTAAGGACGGTTCCAATTTAACCAGCTGGGATTTCGTAGATAATATGGATGATGTTATCTATGTTACTGAAGATCTGTTTGGAAAAACTGATTTGGCAGGACGATATGCTGGTCTTAAGAATCTAAAGGCAATAATAGCTTTCGGTTTCGGTGATGTCCATAATATGGAAGGAATGTTTCGGGGATGTGAATCCCTATCGGACATTACCTCATTAAAATCATGGGATGTCTCAAATGTGGAAAATATGGCCAGCATGTTTGAAGGATGTCAGTCTCTAAGCGATATTTCAGCACTTTCTGGCTGGAACGTTTCCAGTCTTAAAAACATGGGAAACATGTTCTGGTATTGTGCCAGTCTTGAAGATTTGGATGCACTTAAGGACTGGGATGTAAGCAATGTCGAGGATATGCACTACATATTTTCTGACTGCGTCTCTCTGAGCGATATTTCCGCTTTAAAAAAATGGGACGTATCCAATGTATCTGATATGGCATGCATATTTGACTACTGTGTCTCTCTTGAAGACATTTCTGCCCTGAAAAACTGGGATTTGTCCAGTGCATTCAACATAACTGCAATGTTTAGGGGATGTGAATCACTGAAAAGCATTTCAGCTTTGAAAAACTGGGACTTGTCCGGGATGAGCAACAATTCATCACTTTTATCTTTATTTACTGACTGCACTTCCCTAAAGGATATTTCTGCTTTGAAAAACTGGGATTTATCAAATATAACCAGAATCAGCAGGCTTTTTGACGGTTGCAGTTCAATTTCAAACATTTCCGCATTGAAAAACTGGGATGTTTCAAAGGTTACAGATATGGAAGGTGTCTTTAACGGCTGTGAATCCATAACAGACATCTCCGCTTTAAAGGACTGGGATGTTGGCAGTGTCAAAAACATGACTGAAATGTTTTGCGGCTGCACATCACTGACAGACATATCTGCTCTAAAATCATGGGATATTGCAAATGTTAATGAAATGGAGGATTTATTCAACTCATGTGAAGCATTGACTGACATCACACCTCTTGTATCATGGGACATTTCCAATATAAAAAGCTTAACTGGTATTTTTGCAGGTTGCGAATCATTGACTGACGCTTCATCACTTTTCAGCTGGAACACATCCAATGTAAAGACAATGGAAAGTCTCTTTGACGGATGCGAATCACTGACTGACATTTCAGGACTTGAAAAATGGGATGTGTCTAATATAGTAAACATAAATGACATGTTTCGTGACTGCAAGGCACTTGAAAATACTAATTCACTTGACTTCTGGATATTGGATGAGATTCAGTATGCAGATAATGTTTTTGAAAACTGTGAAAACATTAAAATCTATCCGATGTGGTGTCCAAGCGGTGTATTTAAAGGAAGCAGCAAATATCTTCTTGAATTCAACAGTTTAAATAAAATTACTGATAATATCTTTAATTTGAGAGATTTTGAAGTTTTAATCATATTAAAGGACGGTACAAACCTGACCAGCTGGGATAAGGTTGAAAACAGGCAGGACATTTTATATGTCAATGAGGATTTATCAGGCGTAACCGATTTGACCGAACATTATGCAGGTCTTACATCTCTAAAGGCAGTATTTGCGTATGGTGTCGACAGCGCCGAGAAAATGACTGGAATGTTTGCCAAATGCCAGTCTTTAGAAGATATTTCATTTTTAAAGCTGTGGGATGTCTCCAATGTGGAAGATATGAAATTCATGTTCCATGACTGCAAATTCCTCAATAATCTAACACCAATTTCCTCATGGGATGTATCAAAGGTTAAAGACATGAACGGGCTGTTTTTAGGATGCCTGTCACTGGTTGATGTGCCTTTAAGCAACTGGAACGTTGAAAATGTACAGTTTATGAGAGCAATGTTCTGGAACTGTATATCTCTTGTAAATATTCTTTCTTTAGGAAGCTGGAACGTTGGAAATGTTGAAAACATGAACGGAATGTTTTTCGGATGCATTTCCATAGAAAACTTCTCATCCCTTGCCGGCTGGAATGTTTCTAATGTAAATGTCATGTCCGGAATGTTTGAACACTGCAGGGCACTTGTAAATGCTTCTCCAATGGCCAGTTGGGATGTCAGCAATGTAAGTTCCATGGACCATATGTTCTTTGACTGTGAAAAACTTGAGGACGGATCTGTTCTTGATAATTGGAATGTTGAAAAACTTGAAAAAATGGACTTGATTTTTGAAGGATGCCGCTCTTTAAAACAGTATCCGAAATGGTTTTTATTGGCACTTCAAAGACAGCAGGAAATGATAGAGCAAAAAATCAGACAGGAACAGGAAGAAGAATTAAAACAAAAGCTTAAAGAAGAGCAGGAAAAAGAGGCTATTAAGCAGAAGCTTAAAGAGAAAGAAGAACTGGAAAAAGAGGCTATTAAGCAGAAGCTTAAGGAAAAAGAAGAATTGGCAAATAATGAAAAGGAAGCTATTAGGCAGAAGCTTAAGGAAAAGCATGAACTTGAAAAAGAGCCAAATCAAGATTCATGATTTCTTATTTTTTCATAAGTTTTAATTTTTTGCAAATAGGCAGTAATAAATAGATTTCACATGTGGATTGTATGATTATAGCTATCGAGGTATTTGCTGTGTCGTATTTGGCTATTTTTCAAGTGTTTTTTTGATTTCATCAATTAATTCGCTGACTTGTTTTTCACAATTTTTATCAACTTCAATAGCTTTTTTAAAGCAATCCAGTGAATCCTGTAGTTTATTTTCGTTTTTTAATTCCATTCCTTCCTGAATTAACCTGTTTGCTTCATCGCTATATTCATCGGCATGTATGTCATTTTCAAGATTTCCTTTAAGAATTGATATGATATTTTTAAAATCAGGATTCAATTTCAATGCTTTATCAAAATAAACCATTGCTTTTTCACTGTCATTTTTATGTTTTAAAATAATTCCTTTGTTTAAAAGAGCAGAAAGATTTTCACAAATTTCTAAAGACTGGTCAAAGCATTTTTCCGCTTCATCAATTCTTTTAAGTTTCATCAGTGTTGATCCTTTGCCGGTTATTGCATCAATATTTTCGGGCTCAACTCTTAGAACTTCCTCAAAAATAGTCAGAGCTTTGTTGCTGTCATTGTGGATGTAATCATAAGCTTTTTTAATTTTTTCTGTAATATATTCTTCTTGCACGAAAATCCCCTATGCAAATTAATTTTTTAAAAAATGAATTTTAAAAAAGATTTAAACTTAATGAGGGGTAGATAATTTTCATATTATCTTCAATTTAATTCCTTTTTTAGATAAGGTTAATCATTATTTAACACTTATATAATAATATAACTATTTAAAATAATAAGTCACATAAAGAAAAAACTTTAATCGTGTTAAATAATTTGGATTATAGAAATAAGATAAGATTTAATTTAGTGTTCTGTTTGATGATTATAGTATGGAACTTTAAATCTTCAGGCAGTTTCCATGATATTTCGAAAGATGCTGTATTGAATGCATTACTATTTGCAGCAGTTCTCAACTTCTATAAGTTGTGGCAGTTCAATACCTATCACAGAAAAATATTATGAATATCCAATGACCAAAAGGCCGATAGATAATATTTTAAATAATGTTAAAGATAAGTTAAAGTAGTATATTGTAAACCAGTTTACAATTTTAAAGCTTAAATAAAGGTTATTGACATGTCTGAGTTAAAATATATGGATTTATCATTGGATGAAATATTAAAGAATCTGAATAGAACTAAAACTGTAGTTGAAAATCAGCAAGAGGCAATTATCAAATTCAGAGATATTATTCTGACAGCTTCAAATAAGCGAACTTCACCTAAGCAGAAAACCACAATTTTTCTGGCAGGAGCCGGAAGATCAGGGTTTGTTGCAAAATCATTCGCTATGAGGCTGATGCATCTTGGTTTCTATGTATATGTATTTAATGAAACAATAGCCCCTCCTGTTCAGGATGGAGATATAATTATAATTATTTCAAAATCAGGCAAATCCAATTCAATTACTCAGATTGTTGAAGATTCTAAAATAGACAATGTTAAATTTCTGGCTGTTTGCGGCAACACTGAATCTGAACTTGCCCAAAAATCTGATGCAAGAATAGTCATCGATTCTCTGCCCCAGATACTTGTAAATCTTGAAGATTCTGATATTGACAATTTCATTGAGTTTTTACCGAAGACTATAATGAATTTTGAAAATAATGATGAAGTCAAACGTCAGCTGGATGCACTTCCAAGAAAAAACATTGATATGGCCGATAAAAAGATAATGGCTCAGATGTATGAACTGCCTCATGAAATATATGGGATAAGTAATATTTATCGTCCGCTTGAATTGATTTTAATGGGAACTGCTTTTGAAGTATCAGCCCTGGTTTTGCTTGATGCTTTAATCGTTGAACTGATGCATAAGTTGAATTTACGTGAAAAGGACTTGAAGGCTTTCCATGATGTTTTAAGTAGTGCAATTTAAAAAGCAATATTAAATTTGGGAGATTTTATGATGTATGATTCAGATATCAGCAAAACATTAATTTTGGATTCAGAAGACTCTTATTTGATTTCAGAAAAATTAGCGGCTGTCAACAATAATGTCAGATTTTCAATACTTGAAATTCTAAGAGATAATCAGAGATACAATAGGACTGAATCAAGCGAACCTTTATACTCCCGCGAAATCAACAGCATCCTTTTAAAAAATTATAACATTAATATTACTCCTCAAATGTTGGGTCAACACATGAAACAGCTGATGAGCGCTGATTGGGTCAGTGAAATTGAAATCAAAAAGGAAGTTCCCAATAAGATAGGAAAAAGAACCGTAAAGGCATATGCTCTCAAGGAAGATGCTTTTGACGATTTGTTTTTGCATGTCAACTTTCTGGCAGACCAGCTTTTCACATTCTTTGATTTGTACAAGTTCAATCAGAGATTCCATGAAGATGAAAACTGTGTCCTGACAGTATTTAACGGTGTAGATAAGGGAAAGACATTTAAGGTTAGAAAAGATGAAACGGTTCTGATAGGTCGTAAGGCTGATTTCAATCAGGCTGATGTGGCTTCATTTGCTATCCTTTTGGATAACAGCTATGAAACTGTTTCCAGTATTGCCAAACCTCATCTTAAAATCTTTCATGAAAATGGAGACTGGTATATAGTTGATGAAGCCAGTTCAAACGGAACATTCATTGGTGATATTGAAGTACGGAAAGGAAAAGCCACTAAGTTAAAGGCTAATTCATTTTTAAAACTATCCAGAGGAAATGGAGGAGCAGTTATCTATTGTTTATTTTAATTAGATATTAGGTGGTTTAAGTGGACTTTAACGAGGTTAAACACTTAATTGAAGAATTTTTCAACGGTAAATTTGAAGTTAAAAAGTTTCTGGGTGAAGGATCCTTTGCAAAGGTTTATCTTGTAAATCATAACTATCTTGATGCCCTGATGGCTATGAAAATAGTCAAGGAGCCGTTAAAAGTCTCCACCAATAAAAAAGATATTTTTCGCGAAGTTACTATGGCCTGCCAGCTGAGGCATGAAAACATCATAAGCATTTATGATGCAGCTGAGATTTCTGATTTTGAAGACGGGGCCAATCACGCTTATTTTTTAATGGAATATGTCCCGGGAGGAGATTTGAAACATTTCCTGAATTCATTCATTGAAAATGACAGGTTCATATCCATCAGCCGCAGCCTTGATTTTATCAGACAGATTTTAAGCGGCCTTAAGGTATTGCATTCCGCCTCACCTCCGATAATTCACAGGGACTTAAAGCTCAACAATGTCCTTTTGAGTTTCACTGCATCAGGAGACATTGTAATCAAGATTTCCGATTTCGGTTTTGCAAAGGAAGTTACAACATCCATTTCCGATATTGACATTGCAGGGACCCGGCCTTACATGGCTCCGGAATTATTCTCAAAGATTGTATCCACCAGAAGTGACATCTATGCGGTTGGTGTAATATTCTATCAGCTTCTCACCAACAGATATCCCTATGATGTTGAAAAATATACCAACCATGAGCTGATTGACCTGAAACCATGGGAAAATGACATTAAGGCTCCAAGTTATTATAATGAAAATGTTTCTGAAGATTTGGATGAAATAGTTTTGAAGTGTCTTGATTTTGATGCAGGCAGCAGATATTTTGATGCCGGTGAACTTTTAAGGGATGTTGAAAAGGCAATTGATGAATATAACTCAGCACATATTGTAACTGAAATCAGCATAATCGATGACTATCGTGATGAATATGAAGAATACATCATCAACGATTCGATAAAGCAGGCATTTGAACTTGCCAAATGTGAGAACAGACTGCATGATGCTATTGAAATTATGGAACATGAAGTTCTCAGCGATTATAATGTTCGAAAATGCTATTCTGAAATATTGAGAATTTGGAAATCAAAAAATCCTGATTTGAAACTGATATCAAAGGCATTCACAGTAAATCTTAAAGGAAAAAACTATAAAATTGCCACTAATTTTTTAAATGAAGCTATTGCATATAATCCGTCACTTAGAAATAAATATCAGCATTATATTGATTTGTGGGAAATTTTCATTGATCTTGAAAGTCATGGAAATCTCTTTAAATCAGTAGCATTGCTCGAAGATCTTATGGATACAAGTCCTGAGATAGAAAAACGTTATAGGAATATTCTTCCTGCACTTAAAAGCTATTCTGTTGATGATATTGTTGTTGAAGCTGTCAGTCTGGTTAAATCAAATAATCTCTTCGAGGCAGCAAATCTGATGGAGTTTGCTGTTGTTTCGAATTCTGAAATCCGAAAAAAATATGCATACAAGATGTCTTTATGGAAACAGAACATGAAAATGCATTTCAATCATACTCATGAATCCAATAAAGAAACTATTGATTATGCTATTGATTTGGGAACAACAGATTCGGTAATATCTTACTTTAACGATGGTAATCCGGTTATTGTTAAAAATCATAGGACAGGAGATGATTTTACTCCATCTGCTGTTTTAATAAATGATTATGGGATGGAAGTTGGTGTCCGTGCAAGGGATGCCATTTTTGAGCAGGATAACAATGCAGTATCTGAATTCAAAAACAATATGGGTTTTTCAATTCCTTTCAGATTTGAAAACTCTTCCCGCGTTATGTATCCTGAAGACCTCTCTGCTGAAGTTCTAAAGGATTTGAGGGTATCCGTCTTCAAGCAGGATGGAATCAGCGTTGAACATGCTGTAATTTGTGTTCCGGCAAATTCCAATCCTATTAAAACAAGAGCCATAAATGATGCTGCAAAACTGGCAGGATTCAGGTCACACCGTCTTATACCGGAGCCTGTTGCAGTTTCACTTGCATATAGGCTTAGAAAGGATAACGGCATTTGGATGATTTATGATTTGGGCGGAGGAACGTTCAACGTTACTCTGATAGGTGACAATAATGGTGAAATTGAGATGATTGCTAGCGATGGGCTGGAAAATCTTGGAGGAAATGCTTTTGACTGGAAAATTGTAAATGAGCTCTTCCGTCCCAAAATTGCATCTGACGTGAATATTAATGATTTCAGACGTGAAAACCCGAAATATGTCAAGACATTTGCCCGACTGAAAAATGCCGCTGAAGAAATTAAAAAAGATTTGACAAAATCAACAGATGCATCCATATGTGTTGATGAGCTTTTTGAAAATTATACATTTAAATACCATTTAACAAGAGAAAAGCTTAAGGAAACTGTCATGCCCCTTATTGACTATACATTTAAGATGTCAAGAAACCTGTTAAATAAGCATTCACTAAATGACAGTGACCTGGATAAAATTATTCTGGTCGGAGGGTCATGCCTGTCTCCTATTGTAGCTGAATGTATTGAGGATGAATTTGACATTGAGACTGACTCAAGCATTAATCCTCTGACTGTAGTTTCACAGGGGGCAGCAATATATGCCGGAAGTCTGGTGAAACCTTCAGTTGAAGTCAAAAAAGAGGAATTTTCCGTTATTTTATACAGAAAAAATAATTCATTGTTAGGTAAGGTATTTTCCATAGATGAGAGATTCTCGTTTTTAGGATTTGAGATAGGCTTTAAAAGCAGGGATAATCTGGTTAAGGTTCCTCTCAGCATTGACGGTGAATTCAGTGTTGAACTGGATGATAATAACTTTAACATTAACATTTACCATAATGATGCTGAAATCAATCTTGATATAAAATCGCCCGGTTCTGCTCGTGGAGATACAATCAGGATTCCATATCTTGAAAGTTCATTTTCAATCGATGGGAACGCCGTATCATTGGACAGTCTGATGAATAGATATATTCGTCTTTTGAAGGAGGTTGAGTTTCTAAAAGACCATTCATACAGAATTGATGATGATTTGATGAAATACATTGACAGATTGATTGAAATATCCAAAAGAAACCCAATTGCTTTCAATTTGACTCAAATCTATCTAAATCACCTGGATTATATTGTAAATAATTTCAAAGAGGATCTTGAATTTTCAATACTTCGGGAAAATGTTTTAAGAAAAATCAGGATAGTCAAAGAAAATGACCTGTTTGATATTGATGATACACAACACATTTCTAAAAATGAAAATCTGGCCGAGCTGAAGGAGTTCTACAGCAGTCTGATTGAAAAATATGTCTTTTTGAACAAAAATGAAGTCATCAGAGAATGTTTTTATAACTTGAAACTTGAAGGAGTTTACTCAAATAACGAAAACCTTGCCTTTGAGCTATTAGATAAAGGGCAATCAGCTTTATATGTCAAAGATTATGATGAACTATTGGATATTGTTAATATGCTCTATGAACTTGATGAGAGATGGGTAAATTAAAAGCTTTATATAATTTAAGTATATAATTGAATAAAATTAAATATGTGGTTATTATGAAAAACCCTAAAAATTCTATAAAATCAACAGTTGTGCTTAATAAAAATAATTCTGATGGATTTCTGGATTTCAATTCATCACATGATTTATCCGAAGCAATTAATGCGCTGAACAAAATTAAAAAAGGTGAGGAGAATGGTAATGGTTGTTAGTGATTTCCGGAATTTGGTGATAATATTTATTATCTAAGTCTGTGGGTTAATATTGATAGATTTTCATTGTTTTTGCCAAAAATCTGATTGTGGAACTGATGGAGGTAAGGTTCTGTTGTAATTATGAAGATATGTGGTGAAAAGGGGAATTTTCAAATTTCTACACTCTTTCGCAAAACCATGGATGGAATAATATTAAAAATCACAGTATCCATTAATATGAAAATCACTTAAATTTTTAACATTCATGGATTTTGTAAATTAAATTTTCCATTCGGATATTGCTTTATTTATTATTTTGTATAAAACTAATACTAACTATTTTATAAGGTGGGTATATGAGCGAAAATACTGATTCAACAAACAATTTCAAAAGATATATCGATGATTTTTTTGAAGGACTTGAATTATATGATGATTATGGTGGAAGACATCACTATAAAGATATTTTAAAGGCGGGAATTGATGTATTTCTAGATCATGAAAGTGATTACACTGCTAAAGAAATTTATAGAACATTTTTCATGATTTATCAGATAACTGATGAGGATAAATCCCAAAGACAGGAAGATATGACTGTTATAAGTGAACCGAATACTCTTTTGGGCCTTGTTGAAGTAATGGAAAAATATGAAAAGAACACTGGGGAGCTGATTGACAGGCAAAGAGACCACTTCATTCATTCAGTTAATGTATTTCTGTTGGGTTTAGCAATTTACTCCCAAAACAAAAAGTTCCGCTCAATATTTAAAAAATACATTACTGACAGCAAATATGAAAAATACTACGGTCATGACGTAGGCAAAGTGTCTCGTGAAGAGTTCTTCTACCGCTGGGGTGTGGCTTCACTTTTGCATGATATAGGTTATCCTTTTGAAATTGTCGGAAAGCAGTTGAAAAAGATTATAAATGACGGAGTCAAGTCAATTTCAAACTCTTATGATGTTGATATAGGTATCAATTATAGTGATTTCAATCAGTTCAATTCAATAATCAAAATGGATCCCTTTGATTTTGCAGATAATTACCGTGAGGAATATAAGCAGACAAAGATGCTGGATTTATTTAAACCGACTGATATTATGGCACATAAGATTTCCCTTGATTTCGGTTTTGATGATGAAAAGTTTCTGCAGGTGACTAATCATCTCAATGCCTTTGTTGATTATATGAGAGAAAATGATTTTATTGACCACGGATTCTACTCAGCTATTCTTGTTTTGAATTCATACGGTAAAATCTTCCAGAAATATAAAAAGGATAAGGTTTTCTTTTTCTATCCTGTTGTGGACAGTGCAACTGCAATTCTGCTTCACAACTATTATAATAAGACACTGCAGAAGGATCCTTTCAACCTGAAATTGCTTTCTCCCTACAAAAACCCTATTGCGTTCCTGCTTATTTTATGTGATGAACTCCAGGAATGGAACAGACAGCCATTTGGCCAGATTGATAAAAAGAAACTCCATGTAAACGAACTTGAAATCAGTATAGACAAGGAACTGTTAAGGGTAAAATACATCCTGAAAAACGGTTATCTCGGACTGGGATTTTCCAAGGATAAAAAATCATTCATTGACAGTGTATTGGATGTTCATTCAATATTTGATATGGGTCTGGTTGTTTCAAGTGATGTGGAACCTGGAATTCAGGAGGAAATTATGAGAAATAGAGATATTGAAGATATTCAGGCTCCGGATGTGCTGATGAGAAACATTGAAGAGATTGCCATTGAAATCAACAGGCTGTACAATGTAAGCATTGAAGAGGAATACAAAGAAAAACTGGAAAAAGGCCTTCCAATTGATGAGAATCTGCAGAAATCATATGAATATATGTGCGATTTCAATGATTTGGATGCGGAATTCAAACTGTCCAATCTCAGACAGGCAAGATCAATTCCAAAGAAATTAAACATGATCGGATGTGAAATCGCAAGTATTGATGCGGATAACCGAAGAGCCCTGACAAAAGATGATTTTGATGAAAAGGAAATTGAAGATTTGGCTAAATTTGAACATCTTGAATGGTGTGAAGAAAAAATAGGTACCGGATGGACTTTTGGTGAAATCAAGGACAGGACCAAGCGTGAAACACCTTATCTTGTGGAATATGATAAACTTGATGAGAGAACCAAACAGCTGGATAGAAATGCCATACTGATTATTCCTGAACTTCTTGAACATCTTGGATTGAAGGTTGTAAGAAGCAAAATCAGACTTTTAACATTCAAAATGCAGGAATTCTTTGATAATGAGGAGTTAAATCCTAATTCAACAGGTGAAGATGAATTCAACAAACTTAATAATCATATCAAATATGCAAATTTCAAACAGGCAAATTTCCTTGTAAAAATATTGAATGAAAAAGGATATGATTTGGTTTCTGTTGATGAGGCAGGTAAACCAGTCAATCATTTTGATGAGGATGAAATCAATTATTTTGCTGAAAGAGAGCATTATGGCTGGTGCAAACTCAAATATGACCTGGGATGGAAATTCGGGTCTGGTGAAGACATGACTTCACCTAATCTGGTTAAATGGGATGATTTGGACGAATCAGTCAAGCAAATGAACAAGAAAACATTTGAAAATCTTCCGTTTATCTGTAAAGATCCGAATGTTGGCTTAAAAATCATTAAAAGCGAATAATTATTAAAAAGTTAATGGATTTTCAATTCATTAATTTATCTATTTTTTTTAAAATGAAATCAATTTTTTATTTTTTCTTTAAAATTGTTTTAACCTTGTATAATTGCCCTAAACTTATATCATATTAATTTAAATACTTTAATAATCTAATGTATTGATTAGATGTGATATTATGGCAATCGAGAAAGATACTACTTTTAAATATATTGGAAAAAATTTCATTAAAGTACTATTCGATCTTGTCAATATGCCTGAAACAGTTGACCCGTATCAGTTGAGGGAAGAAACTGAGGAGATGATATCTCTAAAAATCTCTCAGCTTAAACCGGACTTTGTAGGCAGATCAGGCAATGTTATAGTTATGTTCGAATTTGAAAGCTCATATGTCGGAAAGCCATCTAAAAAAAGATTTCATGCATATGTTGCATTGTATGACTATGAACATAATGATGATGATTTGGACATAATATTTTGCGTTATAACCACAAAAGAGAAATCTAAAATCGCAGAATACAAAATTGGAGATATAGATAATTTCAAAATAACTATTTTCAACATTGCAGAGCTTGGATATGAGGAAATTATAAATAACTCTTTGGACAAAATTGAAAAACAAGAAGTCTTTTCAGCTGAAGAACTGGTTAAATTAGCTTTAACTTCATTAATGCCACCAACTCGTGAAGGAATTATTAATCAGTTCTACAAACTCTCAGAAATGATGGATTATATTGTTTTTGAAGATGAAGAGGCAAGGATATCATTTGTGGGCATTTTGCTGTTGTTAAGCAATATCTATTTTGATATTACTGATAGGATTAGAAAAAAAATACAGGGTGTTTTCATGGGAAAAATAGATTGTATTGTTGAATTATGTGATGAAAAATTTGAAGAAGGTTTGATGGAAGCTGCTAGAAACCTTTTAATTAGTGGTCTTTCTGCGGAATTTGTTTCTGAGAATACTAAGTTGCCTTTAAGTAGAATTGAGGAACTTGAAAGAAAGATTAAATCTTCTAAATAATTTTGGAAGGATTTTCATGACTAAAGTGGATTGTATTGTTGAATTATGTGATGAAAAAGTTGAAGAGGGCTTTATGGAGGGCGCTAAGAAACTTTTAGTTAAAGGTTTTCCAGTAGATATTGTTTCTAATATTATGGAGTTGCCTATTGATAAAGTTGAAGAGTTAAAACGAGAAGTTGAATCTTCTAAATAATTTTAATCATTATTTGGGGTTGATTTCATGACTAAAGTGGATTGTATTGTAGAATTGGCTAATGAAAAAGTTGAAGGAGGTATGATGAAAGCTGCTAAAAATTTGTTAATCAATGGTTTTTCTGCGGAATTTGTTTCTGAGAATATTAATTTGCCTAAGTAAGATTGAAAAACTTGAAAAAGAAATTAAGTCTTCTAATTAATTAAAAAAAGAAAGTTTAAGAAATCAAAATTGATTTCTTAATTTAAACATTTGTTTACCCAATTGATGAAATTGGTGGTACTGTCACCGGTTCTTTCAGCCTGGGTATGTCCCTGGCCCCAGACAGTTGAAAATTCAACATTGTCTGATCCTACTTTACCTAAAACACCTAAATACAGATTTACATCAACACATTGGGATGTGTCTCCCTGTTCAATACCTGTATTTATTCTCCAGTATTTGGCTACATCGGAACTGCCTGAACCATTGTAATAATCGCATAGGTAATACATCGGATTGTACATGTCAACACGGCTTTGCATTGTACTGTTCACTGCATCTGTTTTTTCCAAATCGCTTTGGTATTCATCAGCATAATTGGATGAATAATCGTCGAATTTGGAGTATTTGTCACTGTTGTTTTTAAGAAGATCACTAGCTATTTTATCAAAGTGAGCTGAACCGTTTGCATCAAGTCCGAATAGTCCGTTTTCAGCCTGTGAACGATTTAAATCATCAAAGGCTGGTACTGATTTTGAAGGATTTTTGCAGTGTTTTACAAATGCTTCAAGACTGGTTATCTTGGCAGTATTTGTTTTTTCATCATATTCAATCCATGTGTCATTGCCGTTAAGTGAGGCAATGTAATCTTTTGCAGTATTGTATGTTGTATTGTCTGAGCTGCCTGATGAACCCATTTCACCGCCGGCATTGCCTGATGGTGCACTTCTGGAGTCACTTGGCGCATCACCTGATGGCATATCTCCTGATGGAGCTTCACCTGATGGCATACTTCCTGAGTCGCTTGGTGCATCTCCTGAAGGCATTCCGCCCATTCCTCCTGCACTTGGAGTGTAAGGGAAGGTGGTGTCATTTAAGAAGTTGTTAAGTGACTCTTCAGTAACGCTTAACATGTAGTCATAATATGATCCTGATGCATAAACTCCTGAATCACTTTCTTCCAGTTTTAATGTATTTCCATTAGGGTCTTTAAGGCCTAAATTATTGATGTATGTTGCATATTCTTTTGCCAAGTCACTGCTGAACTCACCAGTGAATGTAGAGCTGTTTCTTACATATTGACCCATATTCCATTCATAGGCAGCATCTGCAGTGTCAAGGTTTGTAATCGGACACCAGCACATTGCTCCTGCAATTGCATTGGATAGAGAATTTCCGTTTTTATCCACCATTGCTGCCTGAATGTCTTCAAGATATGGGTTGTAGAGCTTGCTGTTTCCGCTTGCACCCATTATTGCAGACTGTGCTCCTCCACCACTGTGACCGAATGTAAATATTTTTTCTGAATCTCCCGGAAGGACATCGCCGTTGAATCTGTAGTAGGTTACTGCTGATTTCAAATCGGTTACTCCGTCTGGCGCTTCAGCATTGTCTCTTCCTCTGCAGCCTGCATTCAAATAAATGAAACCTGCATCGGTGTAGTCTTTAACTTCTCCTGATTTGTAGCTGGTTGGTGCTGTGCATGATGAGTATCCCGGTGTATTTACTGGCATTACTATTGGTGCGGATGTTGCTGTGTAGTTTCCAACCTTTTGCCCGTCTTTTATTTTGCATGAGTATGTTCCGTTTGAGTTTTCGCTTGCTTCAAAGTACTTTCCGGGAACGTATATTCCGCATGACTGATATTTTGTATCTTCAGTATTCATACAGTATATGAGTCCTATCTGATAGTAAATGTCATTTTCTTCATCGTAACTCCAGTTGTCCATGTTTATTGATATCTTCTGGCTTAATGCAGAGGCATTATATGAAGGTCCCTCACCTGCCGGTGCGGTTTTTCCAAATAATGTGAATGCTCCTGCAATGGCTATTATCAATACAATGGCAACTATGAGTATTTTGTATATGTTTTTCATATTTTCACCGTTCTATAATATGTAGTATATCGTAATGGAATTTAACTTTTTGTAAAATTACATATACTAAATTAATTAAATGTATTATGTAGGTGAATTTAAGTGGAATTAGTTGCAAAGTCTATATTGGAATTTATTATTGTAATAGCTATTTTTTCTGTTCTGGTCTTTATAGGCATGAAGGTATCTGATAAGATTCAAAACAGTTCCAGCAGGTTTCTTAATCCTGAGGAGTTCCTTCCTCTTGAGGAAGTTCAAACCTTAAAACAGGTATTGTATCTCATACTGATGGCTTTATGTTTCATTAACCTGTTTTATTCAATATCTCTCTTTGATAACTCATGGATATATTTTGTAGTATTTGATCTTTTGCTTTCACTGTTTATCGCTGTTACTATTGAAAAAACATCCAGGATAAATAAAATAATTCTGCTGCTGTTAGTGCCTTACGGATCTCTATCGTTTTTACTTTTCGATGGTATTTCTTTGACTTACGTAGCAGATTTAGTTCATTTTCTGATATTTGCCTATTTCATTAAGTATTACTATGACAGATTCCAGGAATATACATTTTCAAACGGTCTTGGGGTTACAGTTGTACTGACTTTTGCAATAATTTTCTTCAGTTTTTTCATTACTCAATTTGCTGAGAACAAAAGTGCACTGGATTCACTGGTAATGGTTTCCAATGCTTTTACAAGTAATGGTTATGCAGTTCTCGGTAATTCCATTTTCGGAAAACTGAACAGTATACTTCTCGTCTGGGGAGGATATATTATATCAGGTGCCGGTTCAGCAACTCTTACCGCAGCAATTTTAATTAGAAAATTCAACAGGCGGCTGGATGAATTGGAAAATCTTCTCGAAGATGGGAGTGATGAATAATGGTGATGAGTGAGTCAATGATAATTTTAGGTTTAGTTGTGAGTTTATTGGCCTGCAGTTTAATTTTTGCGGGCATGTTTTTCGCTGTAAGATTCATTTTTCCTAGACTTAAAAACAATTCCAAAATTAAATCTTCAAAATTTTTAAAAATTGAGGAATATCTGCCTATGGAGGAAGCACAAACAATAAAACAGGTTTATTATCTGATAATGATTATAATTTTTGTATTCATCATGTTATACTCCATATTCGGATGGCAAAGCGGCCGACATATTATTATTGCAATTGATGTAGTATTTTCAGTATATCTTGCATATGAAATGAATAAAAAAAGTGTTCAAAGAAAATTTCTGTTTTTCTTTTTGATTCCGTTCAGTTCAATTTTTACATTAATCGGAGGAGATCCTTTCGGGTCCATGATTTTCTATGTCCTGGATCTGCTTCACTGTCTGTCATATGTCTATATGATAAAAGTCTATTATCAGAAGTTCCGGGATTATACTCAGACAAACGGTTTGGGAATAACAATAATGCTTTTGTATCTGATAGTACTGTTCAGCTTTTTGTTTACAATCGTTGTGGAAGATGTTTCACCGTTGGATTCAATTGTGATGGTTTCCAATGCTTTTACAAGTAACGGTTATGCGGTTTTAGGTTCATCAGGTATTGGTAAAATTAATGCTATACTTCTGGTGTGGGCAGGTTTCATTTTATCTGGTGTCGGTTCGGCTACACTGGCGGTGGCAATCGTTAGAAGAAGTCTTTTCAAGAGATTTGACCATATCGAAGATTTGATTAAAAAGAATAAGAAAAATTAATTAATTATTCTTTTTGCAAATTCTTTCACGTTTTCTAAATCCTCATCATTAGGACGTCCTCTGTGGACAAGCTTGAATGCTCCTCTGCAGTGGAATTCATCCTCACTCATTTTAAGTCCTTTTGCTTCAACTTCCTTTTTGACCTGTTTGTATGTGGACTCGATGAGAGCTGCTGATGAGAAGTTTACAACTTCACCAACGTTAACATTGATGTTTTGTATGAATTCTTTAATTTTTTTGTCAATTCCTGCAGCATAAACTGCGCTTCCTAAAAACAGAATGTCAACGTCTTCGGTTAAAGGCTCATTCACGGTTTTTGCTTCAACATTTACAACACTGGAAATCGCTTCTGCAAGTTTTTTAGTATTTCCTGTTTTTGTGTAGTATCTAATTGCAATTTTCATTTTTTCACCTTAATATTTTAATTACTCCTTAAACAATATAAATATAATGCAAAATAATTCTAATATTGATTCAATTTTAGGAAATCCCCGAAAGGCCATAAACAAACTGGCCTTTCCGACAATAGCTTCGATGCTTTTGATGTTTTTAAATAATCTGATAGATAGTTTTTGGGTTTCAGGAATCAATGCTGATGCTCTTGCCGCACTGGGTTTTATAACACCACTTTATCTGGTAATCATAGGTCTGGGCAGTGGTGTGGGAGCAGGTGCCAATTCACTGATATCAAGATATGTCGGTGCGAAACGTATTGGTGATGCAAACAACGCAGTTATCCATTCAATAATTTTAACAGTTATGGTGTCTGTTGGTGTTTTAATTGTGGGTATCTTTCTTTTGGAGGATATTGTTGTTCTTTTGGGAGCATCTGATGTCAGGTCATATTGCCTAAGCTACGGCAGCATTATCTTTTTGTTGAATATTGTATTTCTTGCACCCAATGTTACCGCAAGCGTATTTCGGGGGGAAGGCGATGTGAGCCGTGCAACCAAGCCTCTGATGCTGACAGCTGTTTTAAACATGGTTTTGGATCCTGTACTGATTTACGGCTTTGATTTGGGTATTTTCGGTGCAGGTCTTGCAACTGTTATTGCGTCATTAATCGGATGGATTTGGATGCTTTACTGGATTTATATCAAAAAAGACACTTTCTTCAAGTTCAGTTTATCATATTACATCCGCAATCTTGGAATATATAAGGAAATACTGGTTGTTTCACTTCCTGCAGCATCAGAAGAGATTATATTCTCACTTGTTGTTATTATCTTGAATTATCTGATAATTTTAACTGCAGGGGTAGGTGAGGTTGCGGCTTTTACAATAGCATGGAGATTCATATCAATAGCATTTATCCCATGTATGGCAATAGGTCTTGCAACCATAACTGTTTCCGGAGTTGCATACGGAGCCCGTAACTGGCCGAATTTCAATGAAACCATCAAGTATTCGACTCTTTTAAGTCTTGCTATCACATTTCTTATCTGCGGAATATTTTTTGTTTTTGCTTATCCTTTATGTGAAATATTTAATTTCCAGGCGGGAAACCCTGCACTTGTTCACCGCTCAGCTGAAATACTTCAGATGCTTGTATTCTATAACTTTCTAATACCTTTCGGAGCAACTGCAGCCTATACCTATCAGGGTGTCGGTTCAGGATTCAAGTCTTTAACTCTGACAGTCATGAGGGAACTTGTCCTGAGTATGGCATTTGCGTATATTTTGGGCATTACGTTAAATATGGGCATTTTTGGAGTATATCTTGGAGCAATCATCGGAATGAATATAGGTTCCTTCATAGGATTTTGCGTAATCTGGATTTTCAATTTGAAATTCAGAAATGTATGCTTAAATTCTTAAAAAGTATTACTTTTTTTATTGATTTTAAGGTTTTAGTAATACTTTAATCGGGAGTATTACTTTTAAAAAGTTTATTTATATATTGATTATTACTTTTATCTAATGTAACTGATTATTATTACTTTTTTAGCGAATTTAAGCAATTTAGTAATACTTTTTTTAGAAATGTTTATATTTAGATTTATTACAAAATAATTAATTGTAGTAATATTTTTTTATAAATTTTTGCTACTATGTTAACCTTTTATTAAGGAGTTTAAAAATGAATGTTGTTAGAAGAAAACAGATTGTACTATTTCTGCTGCTGATAATATTGTCGGTCAGTTTATTTTCTCAGGTTGCCTTTGCAGAGTCAAATACGACTTGCGAAGACTTAAGCCAGCATGATAATACTGAAGTAGTTGTAAATAGTGAATCTGGTGACTCTAATGATATTGTTCAGAATTCTAAAAATACTACTTTATTTATAGTCAGTGATAATCCTGGAACAAACGTTCTGGATAAGGCCAGTCAGGAACTTTTCGCTGAACATGACATGAAAGGTGTGAATTTGGTTATCCGTAATGGTAATCAGGTTAAAACCATGAGTGAAGATGAATTGGCATTTCTTTTAAATAACAGTGATGCATTCATAGGTGAATGGATCAGCAGTGATGTCGATTCAGTTTTAACAAGTCTTCTTGGAAAATATCCTGAAATGTCCAACAAGGAAATATTTCTCATATTGGAGGCTCCTTCCGGTAATCTGAATTCAGATTCCAGTTCCATCAAGCTTTTAAGAAACAATACTGTGAACTATAACAAGATATTTGCAGGTTTTACAAATGATGAATTAATCAAGTATTTTAAAAATACCAAAAGAGGTCTCGCATACTCCAGCGTCAATGATTATGTGACTAAGGATGCAGACAACTTCAATGAATTTTTAAATCAGCTGGTTTTATACAAAAACCTCAATGACAAGGACAATCTGAAAAATCAGATTCTCTATATTCTTAATTATATGGGTTTGAATTTTAATTATGAAAAACCTACATTCACAGGCTCTAAAAGCTATGGAATTTATAGGGACAGATGGTATTCCCTTGATGAATACATAGAAACCTTCTTCAACAAATCCAACACCCGTACAGTAGGTGTTCTGGAAAGTACCATGTATATTGAATCTCAGCAGTTGCATACCTGCTATGAAATTATTGAATCTTTGGAATCAAGAGGATATAATGTAATTCCAGTATTTGCTGCAGGAGGTTCTGCCGAACAGCTGGCTGTGATGGTTGAGTCATGGACTAATGCAGGAGCAGATATATCAGGATTTCTGGCAGATTCTTCATCATATGAAGTCTATGTTGATGCAATTGTTTCCATGGTGGCATATGGTGTCGGAGGCGAAAACTTCACAAAGGCTACAGACTTTTTTGAAGAAGCCGGAGTTCCTGTATTCAGGGCAGTTCACTCAGATTATGTTTCAAATGAACAGTGGGAGCTTGGATCAACAGGTCTTACCACTGAGAGAAGTGACAAATGGTGGCATATTACAATAGCAGAAACTCAGGGAATTATTGATGCTACATTTGTAGGTGGCGCATCCAGTTACATTTCAAATCTGACAGGTGCCCAGATTACAACATACATTGCGCATAAAGGCAATATAGAGCTTTTATCCGACAGAATTGATTCATGGGTTGATTTGAAGTACACATCCAATGAGGATAAGCTTATATCAATAATTTATTATAATTATCCTCCTGGAAAGCAGAATATCGGTTCAAGTTATCTGGATACAATCAAAAGTATATATAATATGCTTCATACCTTAAAGAATGCAGGTTATGATGTCGGTGAACTTCCGGGCAATGTTTCAGAGCTTGAAAATCTGATTATCTCATGCGGTATCAATGTAGCTACCTGGGCGCCGGGAGAACTTGCAAAACTTGCAAACCGCTCAGAAGTGACTCTGCTTGCGGTAGATGAATACACATCATGGTTCAACTCTCTCGATGATATTGTAAAGATACAGGTTGAAAACGGTACTGTAGCATATATCGGCGAGCTGACAAGACGTGCAGTTGAGCTGAACTACACTTCAACAATTGCCGATACAATTACAGACTGGTACAATCAGGTGGTATCACTTCTTCCGGATGACAAATCCGCTGAAGCAAAAAGAGTTCTTGACAATATAGTTTCTAGCCTGAAAAATTATGCTAAAACTCAGTCAGACGATTATTATGATTTATATTTAAAGTATTATAATGAATTCAATGAATTAAACATTTCAGGATTAAACGGATGGGGTGCAGCTCCTGGAAATGTAATGGTAATCACAAAAAACGGAACAGATTACTTTGTAATTCCTGGATTGACATTTGGTAATGTTTTCATAGCTCCTGAACCTCAAAGGGGATGGGAGTCAGATATTGAAAATCTTTACCACTGTACTGCTGTCGCTCCGACACATCAGTATCTGGCGGCATATTATTATATGAAGACTAAATATTCCAATGCAATGATATTTGTGGGTAGGCACGCTACTCATGAATGGCTTCCGGGTAAGGAAATTCTTCTCTCAGCAACTGATTACGGTTCAGTTGTTGTAGGTGATGTTCCGCAGCTGTATTTCTATATTGCAGACGGTTTAGCAGAAGCTATTCAAGCTAAAAGAAGAGGTTTTGCAGTTATAATTTCACATTTAACCTCTCCTATGGCATACACTCACCTTTATGGAAATCTCACAGTATTGGCAAATCTGATGAATGATTATCAGTCCAATAAAAATATGAAAACTGAATCTGAGATTCGTGATTTGATAATCAAAAATGATTTGTCAACCAATCTGGGATTAAACAAAAGTGATGTCAAAAGCATTTCAATGAGTGTGCTTATTGAAAAGATTGATAATTTCCTGAAATCCACACAGGATACACTATATCCTCTGGGTCTTCATGCATTAGGTGATATGTGGAATGAAAATGATCTGGCAAGTACTGTCAGTGCAATGCTTTCAAAAGATTTGGTTTTAGAGAACAATCAGGGAGTTTTAAATCTGTTCAGAGAGCTTTCAGATATCTACTATTCCAAAGCATACAGTGACCTGACAGCATTTGAAAGGGAATTTATCCTCAACAGGTCCTATGATATAGCCAGGGCATTGATTTATTGGGATGTAAATACTGTTTATTCCACTTTAATCAGTCAAAATTCCAAATTCAACAATTCAAATGTTTTGGGATGTCTGAATTTGGGTAAAAATTATATAATCCTGATTAATGAGAGCATTTCATCTGAACTAAATGCAATGCTTGACGGATTAAACGGCAGGTATATTCCAGTTAGTGAAGGTGGAGAAATCGTTGTAAAACCTGCAATTCTTCCGACAGGAAAGAACATGTTCCAGGACCAGTCAAGCGAACTTCCTACAATGGAAGCATGGGATTATGCTAAAACACTCGCTCTTTTAACTCTTGCAGATTTAAATGACACTACCGAAAAGATTATCATGGGAATCTGGTGTGTTGAAACCGCAAGGGACGATGGTGCTTTAGTATCAACCGTTTTGTATCTGCTTGGAATGAAACCGGTCTGGACAGATTCTTCAAGTGCAGGTTTTGACGATGAAGGAAACCCTACAGGTAAAAAGGTAGGCTCAATGCCGGAAGTAATCAAGCTCAATGATTTAACCCGACCTGAAGGATGGCAAAACAAAAGAATAGATGTAACTGTAATTACCAGTGGGTTATTCAGGGATTTATATTCTTCACAGGCAATCCTTCTTGACAATGCATACAGGGTTACTCTTGCAAGGTCATATCTGACTTTAATCAATAATAAAACATTGATGAGCGGAGAAAAAGGCGCACTGCTCAGGGAAGCTTTGGAAGGTGTTGTCGGCGGAATCAATTATTACGGAGTTTCAAATGAAGCTTTAAACACAAATTATGTTGCACAGCACTGGATTGAAGACTGTCTGTATTATTTAAGTATAGGTTATAATGCTACTTATGCCGGCGAATGTGCTATTACACGTATTTTCGCACCTCCTAACGGCGATTACGGTGCCGGAATATCCAAACTGGTTTCAATGTCATGGACATGGAATGATACAGATGAGCTGGCTCAGTTCTATCTGGGCAGAATGGGTAACATGTACTCTAAAAATTACTGGGGAGATACAAACTCATTAGTCTTTTTAAGAGCATTATCCAACTCAGACACTATCATTACTAGCCGTAACACCAATCAGTACGGTGTTCTTGACAATGATGACTTCTTCGATTACTGGGGCGGTCTTTCCATGGCTGTTGAAAATGCTTCCGGAAAAACACCGAAAATGAAAGTGCTGATGTATGCAGATAAGGACAATGCCTATATCTCCTCTCTTGAAGAGGTAATGTATAGGGAAATTGCTGCAAGATATGACAATCCGAACTGGATTAAAGGAATGATGAATGAAGGTTACAGCGGAGCCCGCTATATGTCAAATAAATTTGTTAGCAATTTATATGGCTGGCAGGTAACAAGACCAACATCCGTCAGTGATGATTTGTGGAATAGGGTATACAATACATATTACAAGGATAAATATGGAATTGGTGTTAAAGACTGGCTGATGAGTGGAAATAATGCATATTCATTAATTTCCATGAGTGGAACAATGCTGACAGCAGCCTATGAGGGTTACTGGAATGCGGATAAGTCAACTTTAACAGATATTGCCAATACATGGGCTAAGGCTACAGTTCAGAACGGCGTTGCATGCTGTGACTGCAGTTGCGGAAATATTGCTATGATGCAATGGGCAGTTCAATATGTAAATCCGGATATTCTGGCTCAGTTACTTCCTAAATTGTATCAGGCTACTCAAAATCCGATATTTTTGAAAAACAATAATAATGTTCCTCCTGAAAATATTGACCCTACAAATGATGAAGCATCAACTCCTAATCCTACCAAAGGATCAACATCTTCATCAACAATATCTGCAAATTCAACAACTACAAACAGCAATCAGTATTCACAAAGCAGTGCAAATTCACAGGGACAATCTGTCAGTGATGCCGGCGAAAGCTCTTCTCAGGGAGATGTTGGCGGAGCAAGCAGCGAAGGTGCTGATGTTAAGAAATCCATAGAAATCAATCCTGTTACACAACAATCTGCAAGCGAGGTTGGAATGAGCCTTATTGCAGTTTTAGGTGTAATATGTTTAATATTAATTATTGGAGTCGGCTACTTTAGAGATAATGATAAAGACAAAAAATCGAATAGTAATTTGGATGAGCTATTCAATGAAAAATTATGAATAGTTCATTTAATTTTTTTATTTTAGAGGTAAGGAAATGGATGTAATTAGTTTATTATGGCAGCTGGGTATTTTATCAGCAGTTTTGATATTTGGAATAAAACTGGGCCTTGCAACAGGTCTGGCAAATATGTCCAAGAGATATTTGGCAATGGTTACTATTGGTTATGGTGGTGGAGTTTTAATTTTGACTGAAATTTCATCATTTTTCACAACTCAGATAACAGATCTGATTTATACTTATAATTTTGAGTTCTTTTTGATAATGGCAGTAATTATGATTCTTGCAGGAATATTTACAATAAGGGAATATAAGGTATTTGAAAAGAATACTACTGCTGCAACCTGTATGGCGGTTGTTGCACCATGTCCGTGCTGTTTCGGATCAATTATTGTAAGTATTATGCTGGTCGCACCTACTGTAGGACTTGGGCTGATGAATTTAAGTGTAATTGTTGCGGGCGCTTTGATGCTGACAATTTTAGTGACTTATTATGCTTCAAATTATCTTGTTCAGTTTATCAAAAAACCTTATCCTATTGTGCTAGGTAACTTCATGCTCTTTTTAGGAATTTATTTCCTGATTTCCGCATTGTTCCTGCCGAATATAACAGCACTGCTTGCAGACCCTATGGATGCAATATCTATTCAGTCTCCTGAATATATTCTGGCTGTTTTAGGATTAATGTTATTGATAATGTTTTTAGGCGGATTTTACTTTAAAAACAATAGTTATTTGGACTGAGGTGTTATTATGGTTACTACTGTTCCGGGAAGTGAAATTCTAACTTCCGGTTTGAATATGATTGCTCAAAGCCTGCAGATTCCTGTAATTATATTTCTTGTAATCTTCGCATTTTTTGCAGTGGTTACACTGGGAAGTCTGATTGCGGAGTATACTTCAAGAAAAAAGGTATCTCCTGAGGCTCTTGAAAAACTGATTTATGCAATATCCAATGCACAGTCAAGTGATGAGCTGATGAATGTCATTAAAAACGCTAAGCTTTATGACAATCAGAAAGTCATTTTGGTTAAGATTTTAAGAGGTGACAGCCTAACTGCACAAACCAGAGAGACTCTTGCAAGAAAGCTGGTTGAATTTGAAGAGGCAAATTCTGCTAAAAGGATTGAAAGAACAGATATCGTTACACGTATTGGTCCTACTTTAGGGCTGATGGGTACTTTAATTCCAATGGGTCCTGGTCTTGCGGCATTGGGAGCTGGTGACGTAAATACCCTTGCAAATGCTATCATTGTAGCATTCGATACAACAGTTGTCGGTATCGGTGCAGGTGCAGTGGGATATTTTGTTTCAAAAATCCGACGCAGATGGTATGAAGAGGACCTTTCCAATCTGGATGCGTTGTGTGATGCGCTTTTGGATAAGTTAAAACATTGATGGAGCTCTATATATGGTCAGGCGCAAATGCAAAAAACGATTCAGCGAGGGTGAAGAGGACCCTATGGCAGGAACTTCCAACCTTGTAGATGCAATGCTTGTTATTGCTGTTGGCTTTTTGATTTTTGTTGTAATCAGCTGGAATATGCAGAGTGTCATATTTCAGGATACCTCTCAAGACCCTTCTCAAGCTGTTCAGCAGTCTCCAACCAATATTACTGAAGTGACTGAAGGTCAGGAGCTAAACGAGACTCCGGAGTCTTCAGAAAGTTCCGGTCAGGGATATATGGAAATGGGTAAAGTATATAAGGACCCTTCCACGGGTAAGCTGATAATGGTTGAAGGTTAATAGAAATTTGGTAAAAAGTATTACTTTTTATCATTAAAAATTTTTTTAAAGTATTACATTTTATAATTTTTTTCTTTGTTGAGTATTACTATTTTGCAAAAGTAATACTTTTATGGGCTTTTTTCTTGATTTAGTAATAAGATAATCTTTATATTGTTATTACTACTCTATTTTAATTGAGGCTGTTTTATTTATTGCATTAAAATTCTTATTTGAAAAATCTCTTATTCCTTATGCTTTATATATAAACTGCCTACAAAATTGTTTAGGGATATTATGAAAAGGAAATCATTAGTTTTTATTTTTGCTTTGGTTTTCATGATTGTTTTTTCTCTTAGTGCGGTAAGTGCAGATAACGGTCCGGACGGAATATCCGGTGAAGTATCTGGTGATGTTGATATTAAAACCGCAAATCCGTGGAATACAAGTGGTGAGCTAAGCTATGACATACCTGCTGATGCTCAGGATATTAAAAGCGCAAATGTTTATGTAAATGTATATGGCGGAAGTGCAAAAAATACTCATGGAGCAAACGCTAACATAAGTTTAATAACACAAAACGGCGAAAAACAGATAGCCAGTGAGGAACTCTGGATTGAAGACGGTTCTGCAGATGGTACTGTTTACCCGGTCAATGACCATACAACAAAATGTTACTCAGACTATCAGATGTATTATGATATTACTGATTCTCTTAAAGGATTAAACGGATCTGCAATAACACTTAAAGTGGACACCTTCAAAATGGATAATAAAACCTTTGACGGCAGAATCAAACTGATAGGACTGGTTATTGCATATGATGACGGAGACAGCGATGTAATCAACTACTGGGTTGACTCTACACAAAAATGGTCAAAAACAAATGTTACAACAGTATTTTCAACAAAAAACATAACTGCTTTAAACAATGCAGAATTATACAGTATTGTTCTTTCCAGTGCTGACGGCAGCTATAAAGTCAATGATGTACTGTTGGGTGATGCTAAAGACCATGCATCAGGCAACTACTATCAGTACAATTACTGGGATGTAACTGATAATTTTAAAAAAGGTGAAGATACTGAATTTTTATCAATGTATGCTGGAACAAGTGCCTACGGTTCAATAAAGAATGTTTTATCACTATTAAAAACATCTTCCATTAGTGCCGATGCAACACTTGCTACCGAATACACAAATACCTGCTATGCAGGCACAAACAATACTGTCACAATTACTGTAAACTCAAATAAACCGGGAAAATACACTGTTGAATTATTGGCTGACGGTGTTGTTGTAAATTCCACTGAAACTGATATTGACGGTACAGCTACAGTCCTGTTGACTGACCAGACAGTCAGGCCTGTAAATGAAACAACAGTTAACGGTGCAGATAATGTTAAAGTCACTTATGCAGTCAATGTTAAATACGGTGATAATGTTGTTGCTCAGGCAAACAAAACAGTACCTGTATTGTACAATGGTAATTTAGGCAAAGCTTTCGCTTACAATGCAACCTATATTGAAGATACTCAAAAGTATGAAATAACAGGAATGATGGAAGTTTTAGTTAAAGATGATTCAACATATATGTCTGCCGCTACAACTAACAGAAGCGACGTTTGGGAAATAAAACTTGATGAAAATTCCACATTTACAAACGCATTGGTTTATGTTGCATATAACTGGGATAAATCCGGCGTTGCAGGACCTGTATTTAACACAACTTTCAACGGCGTTTCCGTTGCCCCTAAAGCTCATTACAGAGACCAGTCCAATTTAGGTACCTACGGTAAATACGGATATGGATTGTTCATATATGACGTTTCTGATTTAATTGCAGAAGGCAACAATACATTAATCATCACTAAACAGTCAGGTTTGACTGCTGTATATCCAAGTACTTTAATTTACTTTACCAATATGACAGGCAGTGATCTTTTAACCACCATATTCATTGGAAACGGTGCTGATTTACTCTCTGCAAGCAGCTACAACAAGGCAGGAAGAACTGTTAAAACTGATGCATCCTTAGAAATTGACAGTGAGGTTAATCAGTTTGAAAAAGTAAACATGCTTATTTTTGCAGCCAGTGCACAGCCTGGTGAAGGTAATATAATCTTCAATGGTGAGGTATCTGAAAATGTATGGAACGGCTCTTCAAACTCTATTGGTGTATTCTACACTGATGTAACAAAATTCTATCATCAGAATAATGTTTCATTTGTCGCAACAGGTTCCACCATATTAGCTTTACAGCAGATATTTGCTATCAGTCAAAAAATCACTCTTGATACAACTGTTGCTCCTAAAGCATTGTCCACTACTTATGATTCAGGCAAATTATTCACTGTAACTGTCAAGGATGAATATGGTAATGCAGTTGATGGATTAAAACTTAATTTAAAAGTTTTCACAGGAAAAACATCCAAAACTTATTATGTAACAACTAAAAATGGTGTTGCATCATTTTCACTCGCTTCAAAATTGGCTATCGGAACTCATAAAGTGGAAATCACTTCATCTGCAACTAACTATAATGTCAAAAAGACCACTTCATCCATTAAAGTAGCTAAGGCAAAAACCACTGTCACTGCTCCAAAAGTTACTGCAAAAGTGAAAAAATCCAAATACTTTAAGGCAACAGTCAAAAACAAAGCAACCAAAAAGGCTGTTAAAAATATAAAAGTAAAAATCAAAGTATACACCGGCAAAAAATACAAAACTTTCACTGCTAAAACTGACTCCAAGGGTGTTGCTAAAATCAATACAAAATCCTTGAAAGTCGGTAAGCATAAGGTTGTAATTTATTCCGGAAATTCCAAGTATGCTATTTCCAAAACAAGCAGTATTGTTATTAAATAGGGTTTTTCCCTATTTTCCTTTTTTTTATTAATGATTTGAAAATTTTCAGAATTTATTCAGTTCAGTTAAATTATTTTTAATTTTGGTTCAATTTTTTTAAAATGTTTTAATTTATTCGGCTGTTATAAAACTAATTTTATAATTACTTATATATACTATGAACATATATTTATTATTGTGGGAAAAATGGTTAAAAAAACACTAACATTAATGATTAACAGTACATTCTATGATATGGTAGCTGAGTACAGCTGTTTTATTAATGAAGTGCTGCCAAAACTCCAGGAAGAATGTCTGAAACATGATATTGAGATTAATTATCGTGATGTTGCTTTTTCAGTTCCAAGAAAAGAAGCTGATAAGGGAATTGTGCTTCAGGATTTCAGATTCATTGATTATGACAGGACATTTTTCATATGCTTCAGGGCTCAAAAACTTGGATGGAGACCTAACCACATGAATATTGACGGTCTTACAATCGATGAGTATCCTGAACTTGTTGGATATATAGGAAATGTTTCTATTACGGAACTAGCAATCATGCATGCGCTGGTGCCCTTTGACAGATATGTGGATGGTGTCAAATGCGATTTGCAACCGGTCAAGCATTCTCTTTTTTATTTCCGGAATCATGGATATGAAAATGATTTGGATGATTCAATTAAGCCATATTATCTTAATAAAACCAACGGCGAGCTCAAATCAATACAGGATATAGAAGTTGCCAAGTCAAAAGATCTGATTAACGAAATCAAGCATGCCTTTGATGATAATCCTGATAATCATGCCCGTATTTTTATAAGAAACTATGATGCAGTATGGGATAAAAATCTCGACGGCTTTGAAATGTTTATGGATTATGTTGGCAAATACTCCGAAATTGCAGAAAATCCCCTGGATGATTTTGTAGACATTCACAGGGAATATCTTTGCACAGATGAAAAAGGAGCATTATCACAACTTTCTCATGAAGGAAGACCTCTTGGCGAAGTGATGTATGAAGATATTCTGAATGAACTTAAACTTGAGTTTCCTGAAAATTTTAAATAATTTAATTTATATTAAATTTATTCATTTTTTTTTAATATTTTAAAATTTTTTTATGTGATTTGGATATTTTTAGATTCGATTTTAAATAAAGCACTTTTTAAACCCAATTAATTATTTTTGAGTAAAATATATTAGTCATTTGAATATATTTTTCGGATTTATTTTTTTCATTGTTTACATTTACTTAATTTTATTTTTTTAGTTTTGGAATAATTCATTTTTTTCATTAATATTTTGAACATTTTTAAAACTATTTATACTAATAAATTCTAAAATATTATTAAGAGGATTTTATTTATGGCGACTCAACATGTTACATTGATGATTACCAGTACATTTTATGATATGTTCGGTGAATATTACTACTTCTTAAAGGAGGTTTTCCCATATCTTAAAGAATACTGTGCCAAGCACGACATTATTCTTTACTATAGGGACGTTGCATTTTCTCTTCTAAACGACTACACCGACAAAAGCATTATTCTAGATGACTTCAGGTCAATTGATTTTGACAGGACATTTTTCATCTGTTTTAGAGGACATAAGCTCGGATGGAAACCTGACTATAAAAATGTCAACGGACTTACCATAGATGAATATCCTGAACTTGTAAAATTTGTAGGAAACGTATCAATTACTGAGCTTTCAATCATGCATGCTCTGATTCCATTCGATAAATTTGAAGATAATGAATTTCAGGATTTAAAACCTGTCAAACACTCTATGTTTTATTTCAGAGATTCTGCATTTCTTGATGATTTATCCAAAACCCAGAAGATGTTTTACACCAACATGGGTGACGATGACAATAGGGAGGTTTATGATATGGAAATCGCTAAGGCCAAGGATTTGGTTCATGAAGTCAAAAGACAGCATGACAAGCAGGACAAATCAGACATCAAGATAAGATATTATGAAGGATCATGGAACAGGGCTCTTGACGGTCATGAAATCTTTCTCAAATATGCTGAAGAGTACTCCCGTATCACAGGCATGAATCTGGAATGCTTTATCAAAACCCATGAAAAGAACATGTGCTATGACTATAACGGATGTCTGGATAATTTCGAATATGAAGGCGAACCTTTAAAGGAAATCATTATAAGCGACATTATTGACGGGCTAAAGGCAGAGTTTCCGGAAAATTTTAAGGATTAGACTATTTTTAAAAAAATTTATATACTTTTTTGCCAATACTTTAAACAATCATTTCGCAGAGGTGATATGATGAAAAAAGATTGGGAAGATATTAAAGTTTCAAGAAGAACAGGTGATAAGGTTCATTTCGAATCCACATTTCTTCAGAATATATCAGACAGCATAGACTATCTAAAGCAGGAAGCTGATATAATACTTCAGGATTTGGATTCCAGTGAACTTAAACAGCAGTTTGACGATATTGATTTGGAGGAATTCAGTGAAGATGCTGTAAATCAAATCGATGATGTTGTCTGTGACCTGTCAGAATTTAAGGATGAAGTTGTAAATTCCCGTGAGGATCTTGAATTTTTAAAGGATTCATCCAGAAATGCCAAAGTTGCACTGAACAGGGACGCTGATTATGTAAGAAGAGCCAGAAGGAAATTCAAACGTCTGGATTCTATAGACAATCCTGATTATGCTGAAAAAACAAACTTAAGAATAATCGGATTATGCAATAAGGCTATTGAGGTAAATGATTTGAATCCTGAAGCATATCTCATTAAGGGAAAAGCGCTGATTAACATTGAAAAGTATGATGAAGCTATTGAAGAGTTTGTAAACAGCCTTGCACTGGAAGAAAATCTTGATGCTAAAGTGGCAATAGGTGATGCAAACAGACTTAATGAAGACTATGAAGATGCAATAGATATATATGACAGCGTCTTAAATGTTGACGGCCAGTCATTTGATGCATTGAGAGGAAAAGCATTAACCTATTACGATATGGAAAAATTCAAAGATGCAGGTGAATTTTTCAAAAAGGCAGATTCCATATATGCTTTGGATGAAAAAGATAAGCAGCTATGGGATAACTGCAACTGATTTTTAATAGTATAAGGCTGGAAGTCCAACCTTATACGCCAATTTTTTAGATTCATTCACAACTAATTTCAATTCTGCATGATTTTTGTAAAGATTTGAGGATTAATCTCTACACTAATAGATTGTATATGCTTTTATATATGTTTTTTGTATTAAATAAGCTCAATTATTTTGAATTAAGACAATTTAGATATTTTAAATCAATATTGAAAAAGCATTGCAAATTCTGAATAAACCACTAATTTTTTAATTCTTTTTCAAATCAAATCTAAATAAAGTTTAAAAAATTTTCATTTAAAAGTAACTTTTATATATCTTTTTAAATATAGTTATAAATACTTAAATAATTTAAGTAACAATCCAAAATGAGTGAAAAATATGACAAACGAAGATTTTGCACAAAAGATTAAAGACATAAGAGCAAGACAAGACATGACAATCGAAGAGCTATCCGAGAGAAGCGGTGTAAAACTTGAAGTTCTCCAGGCTATGGAAAACGGTGAAGTAATTCCTTCACTTACTCCATTAACCAAAATGGCAAGAGCTTTAGGAGTCCGTCTCGGAACATTTCTCGATGACACACCTGAACTCGGACCTGTTGTAACCCGAGGAGGTAAAACCGAAAATTCACTTTACTTTTCAGGACGTGAAGACGTTACAAATGCAACCAATCTTGAATTCCACTCCTTAGGAGCAGGTAAAATAGACAGAAACATAGATCCTTTCATCATTGACATTGATTTTGAAGAAGGGGATAAGGAACTTTCATCCCACGAAGGCGAAGAGTTCATCTATGTACTTGAAGGAGAAATTGAATTAATCTATGGAAAAGACACATTCACAATAGGCAAAGGAGACACAATCTTTTACGACTCAGTAGTGCCACACCACCTTCACGCAAGCGGAAACGACAAGGCTAAAATCTTAGCGGTACTCTACACTCCATACTAAAACAATTAACGAGAGGCTTGATGATATGTTTAAATTAGAATTAAAATACGACCTAGTTGGAAAAATGCATTTATTTACTCATGAGTTGGGATTGTTGCTGTTGCGTTTAAACATATTGGGCCAAAATCTACAAACAACAAACATTAACGGAGGAGTATAAAATGAGTGAACTATTTACAGAACTGCCACTGGGAAAATTTTTCGAAACAATGGTTGAAAAACAGCCGGACCATGAATTTATCGTATATCCGGACAGAAACTTAAGATTTACATACAAGGAATTTGATGAAAGAATAGACAATCTGGCAAAAGGAATGCTGGCTATCGGAATTAAAAAAGGAGACCACGTTGGAATTTGGGCTAAAAACGTTCCTGAATGGTTGACCTATATGTTTGCAACTGCAAAAATAGGTGCAACAATCGTTACAGTAAACACAGCATACCAGTCACACGAACTTGAATATGTGCTGAAACAGTCTGATATGAAAGCTCTGGCTATGACAGACGGATTCAGGGATACAAGCTATTTTGATATAATTAACGAACTTGTACCTGAACTTAAAAGCTGCGCAAGAGGTCATTTAATTGCTGAGAAATTCCCTCATCTCAAATTCATTTTCCATGTCGGACAGGAAAAACACCGTGGAATGTACAATACAAATGAGCTTATCTTACTCGGTATGAACTATGACGATGACGAATACCAGAAAGTAAAGGATGCAGTAACTCAGCATGACGTAATCAACATGCAGTATACTTCCGGTACAGAAGGATTCCCTAAAGGCGTAATGCTTACAAGCCGTAACATCGTAAACGACGGTTATTACATTGGAGAAAACATGAACTACACAGAAAAGGACAGGTTATTACTGCAGGTGCCTCTTTTCCACTGTTTCGGTACAGTTTTAGGAGTAATGGCAGTAATCACTCACGGTTCAACCATGGTTGTTTTAGAGGAATATGATCCTCTTTTAGCTATCTCTTCAATCCAGAAGGAAAAATGTACTTCAATCTACGGTGTTCCTACAATGTTTATCGGAATGATGAACCATCCTATGTTTGACATGTTTGACATGAGCTCACTGAGAACAGGAATCATGGCAGGTTCCACATGCCCTGTTGAAACCATGAAGGATGCAATCGAAAAGATGAACATGAAAGAGATTACCAGTGTATACGGCCTTACAGAAGCTGCTCCTGGTTTTACACAGACCAATGCTGCAGATTCATTCGAGAAAAAAATCAATACTGTCGGACGCAAGTTCCCGAATATTGAAGTCAAGATTGTAGATCCTGAAACCGGTGAGGAACTGGGTCCGGGCGAAACCGGTGAGATAATGTGCAGGGGTTTCAACGTAATGAAAGGATACTACAACATGCCTGAAAAGACTGCTGAGACAATCGAGCCTGACGGATGGCTTCACTCAGGAGACCTTGCAACAGTTGACGAAGAAGGATACTATTCCATTGTAGGACGTATCAAGGACATGATCATCAGAGGAGGAGAAAACATCTATCCTCGTGAAATCGAAGAGTTCCTCTTTACTCACGATTGTGTTCAGGACGTTCAGGTTGCAGGAATTCCTGATGAAAAATATGGGGAAATCGTCGGTGCATTCATCATTAAGGAAGATGGCTTTGACGACGTTACAGAAGCGGACATCCGTGATTTCTGTATAGGTTCCATTGCAAGATATAAAGTTCCTAAATACGTGTTCTTTGTAGATGAGTTCCCTCTTACTACAAGCGGTAAAATCCAAAAGTACAAGCTTGGAGATTTAGGTCTGGAACTTCTTGAAAAACGTCGTGAAAATGGAGAGTTATAGCTCTTCATCTTTTAACTTTTTTTTAGTTTACTTAAATCAGATGACATATCTGCATTGATAATATCCGATAAAATTGACATGTAAATATTTTTGAAATCGTTAATCATTTTATCAGAATATTTTTTTGAATTTATAATAAGTAATTTATAATCGTCACCGTTCTGGGTAACCTGAACAAATAAATCTGCTAGAAAATCATTATAAGAGCCGAAAACATAATCCATAATTTCTGAAGAGCTGATTTCTTCTATATCTTCGATTTCCTCAGATATCCAGTTAGGTAAAAACTGAAACATGATTTTAATCTGGATATCATATTTCTGATAAAGCATTAAAAGCGGATAATAGCTGTATTTCATTGATCCGTAAATGATATCTGAAACATTTTCCATAAATGAGCCTACGCTTTGGTCACTGCAGTCAACTAACAACGGCATTACATTGGATGTCATATCAATGAAATTTTCACTAAACCTGTCACGTCCGTTTTCAACCATAATGAATGAAACTTTATAGTTTTCAACGACTTTCGATAGGGCATATGAAAAAACGCTGGTGAATAATATATTTTCACTGACTTCAGCATTATTTAAAAATGATTTTAATGCATTTTTATCAAATTCCATATCATATTCGGATATTGCATATCCTTTTGAGGAATTGTCTTGCGGTAAATGTCCTGCTTTGCCAACATCTCCAAGCATTGATTCGTAAAACTCTTTTGCTTCATCAAATTTCTCAGTTTTTCTTATTTGATGTGTAAAAGCAGACACTCTTAAAAATGTATCATCCAAATCAACGCTGCCTCCATCAAGAAGAGTCCAGAAATTGTTTTTAAATACATTTTGGGATGTAGCATCGAATATAATATGATGAATCATGTAAAATAAATAATATGAATCATCAGATTCCATAATCATGAATTTTGACAAACTTGAATCAAAATTCAAACTCTCAGATAGGAAATCTATCAGAATATCTCTATCAAAGTTTGAGTGAATTGAAATTGGAGGTTTAGGTCCTTTTATTAAATATGGGTATTCTCCTTTAAAAAATCTTATTGAAATTTTAAGCATATTGTAAAGGCCGTCCAGATTCCTCAATCCGAAAGATTTGATAAGCTTTGTGATTTCATTAATTCCTACTTTTTTAGCTATTCTAAGCAGATCTTCTAAAGCCTGGCGAGTACTTACGCTGTTTTTTTTATCTACTTCATATTCATCGCTTAAAATCATGCTTAAAATAGGATGAGCATATAATAATCTGTCCAATGCGTCAACTATATCCTCAAGAGAATAGCTTTTCGCAATCTTTATGTAATTTGAAATCTGGTAAGCATCAACTTTATTAAATAAGGTCACGTCTGCAAATACGTTAATTTGAGATGCATTCAAAGGACATCCGCTTTCCAAAGAGTAGATATCCAAATCAAAAGAAATATCATCCATATTTTTGGCAATTGCTTCGGGAGTGCGTAATTTTAAAATATCTGCTGTAACGACGTCATTTGATTCAATATATTGTATTAATTTAACAGCAGTAAGGGAATCTCCTCCCAATTGGATAAAATCATCATATATGCTGATTTTATCAAAATCAAATACTTTTTCAAAAGCCCTGACTATTTCTTTTTCTTTTTTGTTTCTTGGGCCAACGTAATCCTTACGTAAACTGTCCAAATCAACTTCCGGCAGTCTGCGCTTATCAACTTTCCCATTAACATTTAATGGAATAGATTCTAATCTCACAACATAAGATGGAATCATATACTCCGGTTTAAGTTCATTCACATAATCACAAATGATATCCCTAATATTACCACAAAACTCTTGATTGGATAAAACGACATATGCCACTAATTCTTTATTCCCATCATTATTAACAGTTTGAACAGTGACATCAGATATAATATCCATGTTTCTTATTACTGATTCCACTTCCAATAATTCAACACGATTCCCCCTAATTTTAACCTGACTATCACGACGACCAACAATACCATAAGTTCCATCAGGCAGAACCCTTGCAACATCCCCTGTGCAATATAATTCACAATATTCAGAATTACTTTCAAAAGGATTATTCATAAATGATTTAACAGTTTCTTCATCCCTATTCAAGTAACCCTTAGCAAGTTGACTTCCAGATAAATATAACTCCCCTACTGCACCTATAGGCACTCGCCTAAATTCACTATCCAAAACGTATGCTTTTGTATTAGCATGCACATGCCCCACACTACTTGAATCAATTTTATCAATTGTTGTAGCACTAATTACATATACACAAGCCTCAGTAGGCCCATATGCATCAACAATACGATAATGTCTAAATACATCAATGTCACCTAATTTTTCACCACCTGCAACTAGCACCTTAAGCGAAGTTTCCTCAATTTGATTTATAAACAATTTGGCTATTTGTGTAGTGATATATGTATGAGTAACACCATATTCTATGAAATGATTATTTAATTCCCTTATATTTAATCTTACATCCTCAGGAATAACATCTAAACAAGCTCCCGAATAAATTACTGAAAACATTGCTGCCATTGCTACATCAAAACCAATAGATGCAAATAAACCATAAACATCATCTGATAAAATTTCTAAATCATGAACATGAAAATCAATGAAATTAATTATAGATTTTCTAGTGATTTTTACTCCTTTAGGGAGGCCAGTGCTACCGCTAGTGTATAAAATACAAGCTAAATCACCATAATTATTATTTAAGCTATTTAACTGTTTAATTTCACCATTAACAATATCAGAAATATTCAAAATTAAACAATTCTCAGCCAAATTTAGAGCCCGATTATAAGTCCCATCACTAACAATAATAACTTTGGATTTTGTATCATTTATCATGAACTCTATGCGCTCATCAGGCAACTTATCATCCAGAGGGACATAAACACCACCCATTGACAGAATACCTAAAATAGAGAACATATATAGTTCACTACGTTCAACCATGAATGAAACGCAGTCATTTGAAGTTACTCCTAACTCAATTAACCTCTCAGCCAGCTTATATGCAATAAATGCACTTTCAGCGTAAGTATATGAAACATCCTTGAATGAAACAAGAGTTTTGTCAGGATACTTTGCCAGATTATCATTAAATGCATCCAAAACGTCACTGTATTCTAAATTATGTTCTGTTAGATTATAACTGTCCAAAATATTTAAATCAGATTCGGATGTGTAATTGATATCGGATAAATTATCTTTATCCAAAATCTGAATCAGAATTTCTTTAAATGAATTTAAAAATCTGGTAACTGTATCATCAGAGTATTTATCACAGGACTGAACAGATACCACATAACCGTCAGCCAGATCATTGACAATGCATAAGAAATCAGAAACCAGGCCGATATCTGAATCTTTAATGACCAGTTCATCTCCAATGTCTATATCATTTAAATCCGCATTATATTCAAATGAAACATTTTTATTCAGATTAAATTCATGAGCAAGTAAACGGAACGGATAAACACTGTATTTCATAGCATCCAGTATCAACCCGGAAACATAAGAGAGATATTCGCCGACAGACCTGCTTTTACAGTCAATAATTACTGGAATTGTGCGAACATACATGCCCAGTGCATCCTGAGTGTAATCTTTATGGCGGCCATGCTCAGTAAAAGTATAATAAACCTTTTCACTGCCGGTAAAACGGGAGTAGGTGTAGGCAAATACTGCATTAAATAAATTGCTTACAGTAATACCGTATTCACGGCAAAATGCTTCCACGTTATCACGAATGTCTCTTATAGGAAGCTGGATATGATTATTGCTTCCGTCAACATCATTCATTAATTCACTTACATCATCTGCATCACAAAGATTGCCCCTATAAAATTCATGAGCTTCATCGTAACTGAAATCAAATTTAAAATCAAAGGAATCACGGCTTGCATGAACAAAGCCTAAATCCACTTCATCATCCAATTCACCATTTAAAGCTAATGTCAATTCTTTATTGATAATTGTGCGGCTTGTAGCATCACAGATAATATGATGCATATCATAAAATACGAATCTGGAATCATTATCTTCAATAATATAAAAACGGGCCAGAGATTCATTTAAATCAAATGACTTAATCAGTTCTGAATAATCGCCGGATTTCACTACATCTACTGAAGGATAACTGTCACAATACAGTAATGGAACTTCCCCATCAACAACACGGCTCAATAAAACAGGATGTTTATCAGTTAACTTATGGATGGCGTTTTTAATTTCATCAATAGAATGCTTTCCACATTCCAATATTCCCGCAGCAGAATACGCTGTGCCTATTTCATTAACTTTTTCATCTAAATAAATACCTAGCTGAGGTTCAGACAAGGCACAAACAATGGCATCTGATTCATAAGTACCGATAAACCTTAATTCATATTTAATATTGTCAACAAATTCCTCAAATTTGTCTGATAGATATGTGCCGTCAGCATAATCTCCGCCAACTGTGTAAGAATCACCGTCACGGGAAACATTTAGGCTAATGCCATAAGAATCAGAGTCCAAATCAACTGTCTGTAATTCATCAGAGGAATCTTCTGTTTTATTTACTGATACAAATAACTCATTTTCATATGAAAACTCTGTGCTTAAGAAATTGAATGTAACCGGACAGTGTTTATATTCCAGTTCTTCAGTAGTGTAAATTAAAGATCCGTAATTCAAACCTAAATGCTTAACATCATTTAATGCATTTTTTATGCTGTAAACATCACTCATTAATGAAATGGTGTCATATTCATTATTTACATCAACAAGAACAGGGAACTGACTGGTAAACCAGCCGACGGTTCCGCCAACCTCTGCCAGACTTTCATCACGACCATATGACTCACGGTTAAATATAATGTCTTCTCTGTAGGTCTTTTTATAAGCTCTGGATATAGCTAAAGCCAGATATTCCTCTTCTTTCAGCATCAGCTGGTTGTCAATATTAAATAAAGCATCAGCATTGAAATAAAATCCTTTGGATTTGCCTTTAATGAGTGTGTCATCCAGTAATCCGTTAATTTTAGCCCAGTGCTGTTTTTCATCTTCAGAAATATCTTCAATTAAATCTTTAACATTTTCAACCCAGTTTTTATAAGGATATGGTCTTAAAAGATTGATTTCACCATCTTTTTTAATTTGATTATAGATATAGGTCAAATCATCAATTAATATGCTCCAGCTAACGCCGTCAACAATCAGATGATGAATAACAATAACAATATAATCTTCACTATCACAGTGAACCAGAGAGAATTTAATCAGCTGATTTTCAATGTCAAGGGACATTTCAGATTCTTTAATGATTTTTTCAATACCTTTATCCAAACTGGCTGTTGAATATTCCTTAATTTGACAGACACTTGTATTTAAAGGCAGAATCTCCTGCACAACACTGTCATTTCTGTATTTATATGTTGCTCTTAACATGTCATGAATATTTGTTAATTCATCAAAAGCCCTTTGTAAAATTTTCAAATCCAGTGCAGTCTTGGATTTAAGAATGAATTTCTGTGAAAAATCATTGGTGTTAAGCTGATCAAAGAAATATGATTGAACAGGTAATAAATCAACTTCTCCCTCAGTTGCTGCGTAAGATTTTTTAGTTATTTTTTCCACATTTTTTGCAATAATGTATGGAGTTTTATAATTCAGTATATCTGTAGCACGACAAGAAATACTTTCTTTTTCAAGCAATGTAATAAGACGAATTGCCGTAATAGAATCTCCACCTAAACGGACAAAGTCATCATTTAATCCAATGCCTTTTTGATTAAACACTACCTCAAATGCATTGACAATTTTCTTTTCGATTTCTGTTGATGGAGGAACATACTCCTCACCCAGTGAAGAAACATCCACTTCAGGCAGTGCACGGCGGTCAACCTTGCCGTTAATATTCAAAGGAATGCTGTCCAGTTTAATGACAAATGAAGGAACTATATAATCCGGTTTATGTGTGGAGACATAATCACATATTGAATCTTTCAGATTGTCTGTTTTATCAGATACGACATAAGCTACAAGCTCATTGTTATCTCCGTTTTTAATGGTGTGAACGGTAACGTCTTCAATATAGTCTATTTCACGGATTGCTGCTTCAACTTCTGATAATTCAACACGGTTTCCTCTGATTTTTACCTGGCTGTCACGACGTCCTACAATGCCTATGGAAGCGTCTGGCAGTAATCTGACCATATCTCCGGTGCGGTACAGCAGAGGATAGTCATCAAAAGGATTTTCAGTGAATGCTTTTTGTGTTTCATATTCACGGTTCAGGTAACCGTCAGCAATCTGGTAGCCTGAAATGCACAGCTCACCGACAGCACCGAATGGTACGCGCCTGTTTTCCCCGTCCAATACGTAAGCTTTGGTATTGTAATTCAAATGCCCTACAGAAGACGGATTTATCTTATTTCTGTTATTGATGGAAGACATGAATGCAAATGCTTCTGTTGGACCGTATGCATCAATCAGCTCATAATTGTCAGGATTTTCAACTTCACCCAGTTTTTCACCGGCAACAAGCAGAACATCCAAGGAAATATCACTGACGCTTTCCATAAAGAGCTTAGCTATCTGGGTTGTTAAGAATGCGTGAGTAACGCCATGTGTGGTGAAATAATTGTTCATTTCCACCATATTCAGCCTGATGTCTTCAGGAATCACGCTGAGACAAGATCCGCTGTAGAGAACCGCAGCAATAATGAAATTGGATACGTCAAAACCAATTGCTGAGAACAGTGCGAAAACATCATTGTTATTCAGACCATAATTATCGCTATAATACTGGCTGACATTGACAATTGATTTTCGGGTGATTTTAACTCCTTTAGGAACTCCTGTTGTTCCGCTGGTATATAAAATACAGGTCAAATCATTATACTTCACAGGCAAACTTGTCAATGTTTTAATTTCACCTTTAACAATGTCTGAAATATTTAAAAGTACAGTATTTGTATTTATCAGCTTTTCAGCACGTCTGTAAGTAGAATCGCTTACAAGAACGGCTTTAATTTCACAATCATCCAGCATGAACTGTATGCTCTCGTCAGGAAGAGCATCATCTAAAGGAACATAAACAGCACCCATTGACATTATACCTAAAACAGCAAATGGGTATAATTCACTGCGCGGAAGTAAAAATCCGATACAATCTGTTGAATCAACACTTAATGCTTTCAGTTTTTCTGCAATTTCACAAGCTATAAATGCTCCTTCGCCATAAGAATAAGAAACATCCCCATAAGATACAAGATTATTGCGAGAATTTTTAACCAGATTGTGATTGAAAGCATCCAGGACATTTCCATATTCCAGATCATGCTCGGTCTGATTTAAGCTGTCCAGCAGTTCAGCATCCTCTTTTGTAATATAACTGATTTCGCTTAATTTTTGAGCATTTAAAATGCCGTGTAAAATTAACTTGTAAGTTTTAATGAAACGTCCAATAAACTCACCGGAATACCTGTGAGAATATGAAACGCTTAAAATATAATTATCCTCTTTTTGAATAATTTCAACAATCAAATCAGCTATCAAATCATCAAATTTATTTAATAAGTCATTTTTCTCATTGTCAAATTCATCAGAATTACCAGTATCCCTAATCCAGTCAGGAATAAACTGGAATAAAATATCTGAATTAATATCAAATTTATTTGCAAGCAATCTGAACGGATAATAATTGTATCTCATTACATCATAAACCCTGTGTGAGACATGTTCCATAAATGAGCGGATATCCTGATTTTTACACTCAACAAGCAGAGGTAGGGTATTTACAAACATTCCAATGGAGTCATAATTTGAAAATCTGTCACGGCCGTTTTCAACAATGTTGAATAGAACTTTACTGTCTCCGGCAAATCTGGATAAAGTATAGGCAAAAGCACTGCTGAATAAAATGTTTTCACTGACATTATACTTATCTAAAAATGAATTAAATGACTTATAATCCGTATCTAAATTCATTGCGCAATAACCCGGTCCATCAGACCGTACGCTATCCGGCAGCACACCTGCACTGTCACTATCAGCCAGCATGGAGTTAAAAAACTCCTCGGCCTCTGCAAATTCATCGGATTTTTGAATCTGCTGAGTGAACGCAGACACTTTTAAAAATGATTTATCGGCGTCAACAGTTTTTCCGTCAAGAATAGACTGCAGGTCTTTTTTAAATATTGCCTCAGATAACGCATCAAAGATAATGTGGTGGAAAACAGCAAATAATTTAAATCCTGAGTCATTTTCAACAACTAAAAACCTGCACAGGCAATCATGCAAATCGAAAGGTTTCAATAAGAATTTGTTAATATGCTCATCACTGACATCAGATTCAACAGTAATGGCTGGTTTTGATCCTTTAACTAAGTAAGGAATGTCAAATTCATCACTGACGCACATTCCTAAAACAGGATGAGCATCCATCATTTCATTTAAAGCGTTAATTACAGCATCGGCGGTATAATCACCGGCGATATCCATAACAAGAGGAATCATGTAAGAGTCAGACTTGTCATTTGCTACAATATCCAGATATACATTCAGCTGAGATTCGTTTAAAGGACATCCTGAATCTAGTGAATAAATGTCCAAATCCAGAGAAACATCATTGATATTATTGGCTATTGCATGTGGGGTGCGCAAACTTAAAATATCTGCAGCAGAAATGTTATAATCCTTAAGTAAACTCACAAGGCGGATTGCAGTTAATGAATCACCGCCTAATTTTATAAAGTCATCGTATATTCCTATATTTTCCTGACCGAACACTTTTTCAAATGCTTCTGCAATGACC